>CAZFJD010000083.1:0-11476 GCA_964518775.1 uncultured Syntrophaceae bacterium | reverse complement strand
GGTTAAGAGAGTTGGGCGATGGCATTGAGGCCGTGGAGAGAAATGCGGATGCCATTCTGGACTTTGTCTTTCTCCTTAAGAGAAATATTTCTGATCTCATCGAGTGAATCTCAACTCCCTAATCCCCCCAACCCCCCCAACCCCCCTTTATTAAAGGGGGGCGAGAGGGGATTAGGAAGGGCTTCGAGGATTTTTTCTGGAGTCACGGGAAGGCTCTTAAATCTCACCCCAATAGCATCGTAAATCGCATTGATGATGGCAGGAGCAGGGGCCAACTGCGTTCCTTCTCCGGACTCTTTTGCGCCGAAAGGGCCTTCAGGATCATTGGTCTCAACCTCCACAGAGGTGATCTCGGGAATCTCTCTGGCCGTTGGAATGCCATAGTCTAAGAAAGAGGGGTTTAGAACCTGACCTTTCTCTATCATCACCTCTTCATAAAGGGCCTGGCCCATTCCTCCAACCACGGATCCTTCCAACTGTCCCTCCACCAACATGGGGTTGATGGCCTTCCCGCAGTCATGGGCAGCCACCATCTTCAACACTCTTACCTTACCGGTACGAGTATCCACCTCCACTTCAGCGGCCTGGGTCATGAATGAATAGGCAGGAGAAAAATTTCCATCCTCCTTGAGAAGCGTTGTCGGTTCTTTGGCTGGAGGCTGGTAGGAACCTCGTCCGATGATGGGCATGGGACGATCAGAATATTGATAGACTTTAATCGCCTCTTGGAAGCTCATGCCCTTTCCAGGGTTCTCTTTCAAGTAGATTCGACGGTCCTTCACTTCAAGGTCTTTGACGCTCACCTCCATCCTCTCTGCAACGGCCTCAAAGAGTTTCTCTTTTGCCACCTGAGCAGCTGTCCTGGCGGCATTTCCTGCTCGCAAGGTGACGCCGCTCCCAAACGTTCCTGGATCGAGAGGAGTGATCTCTGTGTCTGCAGCGGTAATTCGAATATCGGCCAACGGCACGCCCAACTCCTCAGCGACAATCTGAGAGATCACGGTCTCAGCGCCTTGGCCGATATCTGCCGCACCAGTGAGAAGGGTGATACTGCCGTCCCGCTCGATCTTTACAATGGCGCCCGAAGAAATGTGACTCATATTGCTCACGCCACTTGGAAAACTGGCACCTGCCAGGCCAACCCCTCTGCCGAATGGGAGTTTTCCTCTCTTCTCTTTCCAGCCGATCCCCTCTGCTGCCTTCTTTAAGGTTTCGCTGAATCCACAACTCTGGACCAACAACTTGGCAGGATGGGGTTCTCCAGCAAGAAACGCGTTCTTCAATCGGAGATCCAATGGATCCATTCGCATTTTTTCAGCGATGATATCGAGTTGGGCTTCCACGGCAAATCGAACCTGAGGAATGCCGTGGCCTCTCATCGCTCCACCAACAGGTTTGTTGGTGTAGACATGGTAGCCTTCGAAGAGGAGATTTTCGAGGCGGTAGGGAAGCATGATGAAATAACAAGCCAAGGTGATCATCAGAGGAGCAGTGCTATTGTAAGCCCCTCCATCTGCGATCACTTTAAACTGTTGTGCCAAAATGGTTCCATCTTTCTTCATTCCGGTCTTCAGTTGGATATGCATCGGGTGCCGTTGTCTCGTCGAGGTGAAAACCTCTTCCCGCTCATAAACGAATTTGACAGGCTTCTTCGTCTTCATGGCAAAGAAGGCTGCGCAAAAGTCCTTTGCATAGAGATCGATCTTTTGACCAAATCCTCCACCCACTTTGGGCTTAATCACTCGCACGCTGCTTTCAGGGATGTCGAGGGTGGTGGCAAGATTCCTTCGGAGGAAAAAGGGGATCTGAGTTGAAGACCAAAGGGTCACTTTTCCAGAATGGTCGACCATGGCTAAAGCAGCCTGGGGCTCAAGGGGGCAATGATTCACAGCTTGGGTCTCGAACGTATCTTCAAAAATGTCGTCTGATTGGCTGAATGCCTTTTCCACATTTCCAAACTCTTTTCGGATGGTGGCGCTTACATTGTTTGGAACCTCATCGTGGATGATCGGGGCACCGGGCTTCATCGCCTCAAGAGGGTCGAAGACCGCAGCAAGCTCTTCATAGTCGACCCGAATCTTTGAGATGGCTTCCTCCGCCGCATCGAGAGAAGTGGCCACCACAGCTGCCACCTCGTCTCCGATGTAACGAACCTTGTCGATGGCCAAAGCATATTCATCTTTAGCCATAGGGACAATTCCGTATTTCTTCTTTGGGATATGCCTTCCACTGATCGCACCCTTCACGCCGATGACCTTCTCGGCTTCCGACAGATCGACATAAAGGATTCTTGCATGGGGGGAAGGACTCCTCAGGATTTTCCCATAGAGCATTCCCGGCGAAGAAAGATCGTCTGTAAATCGGGCCCGGCCTGTGGCCTTATCTAAGGCATCGAGCATCGGTTCCCTTTTACCAACCACATCCATATTAAACTCCTTTGTCTTTCTGGTCTGTTCCGTCTGTTTGGTCTATTTTGTCATTCGTAAAAAAACAAGAGAAACTAAATAGACCAGATAAACAAAATAGACATCTTTATTGTTTTTCGCCTATGGAAAGAATTGCCTCTACAATTTTCACATAGCCTGTGCAACGGCAGATGTTTCCAGAAATTGCTTTCTTGACCTCCCCTTCTAAAGGACGAGGGTTCTCATCAAGAAAGGCTTTCGCCGTCAGGATCATCCCGGGGGTGCAGAATCCGCACTGGATCGCTCCTTTTTCGACGAAAGCGTTTTGAAGCGGATGGAGTTCTCCATTTGTGGCGAGGCCTTCGATGGTGATGATCTTCTTGCCTTGAGCATCGGCAGCTAATGTGAGACAAGAGAGATAAGGCTTTCCATCAATGAGAACAGTGCATGCTCCGCAAGTCCCTAAGTCGCAACCCCTTTTCGTCCCTGTCATACCCAGGTCCTCTCTCAATACCTCAAGAAGGGTTTTGTGGGTCTCTGTGAACACCTCATGATCTTCGCCGTTGATGTGAAGTTTTAGGATCTTTTTCATAAATGCCCCTTTTAAACTCTAAACTCTAAACTCTAAACACTAAACACTAAACACTAAACTCTAAATCCTAAACAAATCAAAAACTCTAATTCCAAATTTTCGAAACTCTCCTGTTTTGAATTTTGGATTTGAAGATTTGACATTGTTTAGGGTTTAGGATTTCGGATTTAGAGTTTCTATTTTGCCTCCCTCATTTCTTCCAACGCTTGTCTCAAAAGGATGCCTGCCATCTTTCGTTTGTACGCAGGAGAATGGATGGAGGTCCGCATTGGAGAGATCTCCTTGATCGCTTGATTTGTAATCTTTTCAATCATCCGATCATCAAGAAATCCATTCCTCATCATCTTTTCTGCTTCCAAAGCCTCTACAGGGCCGGGACTAACTGCACTAAAAATGATCTTAGCCCTTTTGACTCGGCCATTCACTTCTTTTTCAATATGGATGGCTAAGGCCACCACAGGAAATTCGAGGGATTCCCGCAGCCTCCATTTCAAATAGAGGGTCTTTCCAGATGGAGGAGGAACGACAATCTCCTGTATAATCTCTCCCTTCCTTAAAGAGAGAGGCTTTTTTCCATTCTGGGTATAAAGGTTCTTTAAAGAAAAAGACCTTTCTCCATCAAAGCTCATAACCTTAATCTGAGAATCCAAGGCTATGAGCAGAGGAGCCATGTCGCCGCAATAGGTGGAATAACATTCTTTCGGTTTTCGCCCGCCTGCCGCCTGCCTGCCGGTCAGGCAGGGTCGGGCAGGAACAACATGGCAAATCTCACCCCCTGCTTTAAAACAGAGGGGCCTAACGCTTCTCCAGAAAGCCGATTGGTTATAGAAGCGGCATCGGTTTCCCTGGCAGAGGTTTCCAGCAAGGGTCCCCATCACCTGATGGGCATACGCCCCGACCTCTTTAGCTGCTTGACTGAGAACGGGGTATCTCTCCCGGATGACCTGAGATGAGGAAAGATCGTGAAGGGTGGTCAGGGCTCCAATCCTCAACCCATTCTTTCCGTATGAAACATAGGCCAATTTGGGGATGGTCTTGAGGTTGACAACCCTCTTGGGCTGAATCACTCGGTGCTTCATATTGACGAGAAGGTCTGTTCCTCCTGCAAGGAGAACTGTTCCTTTAGGATCTGCGGCAAACGCCTTTGCTGCGTCTTTGAGAGTTCTTGGTTCTATATATTCAAATTTTGGAAGCCGCATCTTTTAGCTCCTTTTAAATAAAACCGCAGAGGGGCCCGCCTGCCGTAGCCTTGCGGAGGACAGGCAAAGCGCCTGTCTGCCGCAGGCAGGCATAGAGCATGGAGTTACAGGAATTGCGTGTTTTGAATTTTGTAGGGTGAATTGAAGGCGGGCACGAGTCACGAGAAACGTACACGATTATCTTATCGTCGATTTTACAACATCGTTGAGGCTGAAGCCTTGGCCCTGAACCACTTTTCCGATGGCTGCGTCCACACCGAATAGTTCGCTCACTCGGATGGCTCCTTTCAATTGGCCTGTGGTCCATCCCAAGGAGAATTTGGCAGTAGGGTGGATAATTTCCTGTCCGGGTTCAAAAATCTGCAACACGTCTCCAATCCGAAGGCCAGATAATTTACCTGCATTGACGTAGACATTGTCCCCTTCGATCTTGGCGATTGTCGTTGTCCAGTCCAGGAGGTCGATTTGTCGGAGAAATGGTTCTAAGATTTCATCCAAACTGAAATCAATTGCTTTGATAACGGCTTTGCTTCGGCTGTATTCTCCACTCTCTTTTGTTCCGAAGATAGGGCTCCTTCCTATAAAGGACTTCAACAAGTTTCCAGTGGAGGCGTCAATGAGCCGGATTTCAACCTTTGCTGTGGCAAAGGCAACCTCTTCGTCTGAGGTTTCGGACGCCTTAGAGGAAAGGATGCTGACGTCTGTAACCGTCCCCGAAACAAATGCCTGGATTCCCAACGATTGGTAAGCACGCTTCATGACCGGAGGGTCAATCAGACTCTCAAATGTGAAACCTTCCCGATGGAACATCTCAGAGATAACTGTTCTGTCAAGCGTCACCACTCGCTGGGTAGCCTCCAATTTATCGGACAGCCTTTTGGCAACCGACTCTCCAATCTTCTCATCTTTATAAGTCGTCTTGTTCTCAAAATCTAAGATGACAACTTTCCTCCTAAATCCGACCTGGAAGAAGGGAAGGGAAGGACTGTAAAACGGTCTGGGTGGTATGGAGGCGACCTTCGTTTCGGGTTCTTTCTTCGGGGCGGGTTGGGAAGAAGGCTTTTTAGAGGGAGGAGACTCAGGCTTTGGAGGATTGACTCCCTTTATCTTCTCCATCCCTTCAACGGTCACCGTCTTTCCCTCTGGAAGCTTATCAACCTTCTCTTCTTTCTTCTTTCCGATCAGAGGGAGACTCGAACAAGAGGTTAGGAGAAGTAGAAAGGCTATTAAACAAATAAAGATAAACAGGATATATCTTTGATCTCGGATCACGGAGGCCTCTCCCGTTGACGACAATGGTGATATATTACCAATTTCTTGAAATATGTCAAGGCGGACGTGGAGAAATGGATGAGGCGATAAAAAAGGCGGCCCATCAACTATTGCTCAGGGCCGCCTTTTTTGCTACGTTCCTGCCTACCGCAGGCAGGTTCGGTTAGAAGTTGTAGGTTAAATTCGTAGTGATGATCCAGGGAGTCCTGGGTTTGTCTTTTACGTTAGCTGCTGATTGATAGAATCGAAGAGCATCACCAACCGTCATAATGCCACCGGCGATGGTGTATTTGAGGTTCTTGTAAATCTGGATTTCGTTCCAGATATCAAATTCCCATCCGACGGTCTTGTCATCCGTGAGAGTCACGCCATCAGCCTTCCTGGCAGTACCAAAGGTGTTTCCGTTCTTTGTGGTATCGCCAATATACATTGCACCAAGTGTGACTTTATAATCTGGTGTGACCTTATAGCTCCCGTAAAACTTGGCCATCCACGTTCCGCCGATTGGGCCCCTGCACATTGCGGTGTAATTGAGGCTGTCGCCAATGCCACTGTCTCCGCGGTCGACCCAGGAGCTATACAAGACTAAGCTTTCGCCATAGATTGCTCCCGCTTCTGAAGCAGGCGGCACGACAAAGGATTTGACTTCTCTGTTGGTTCCATTGGCGTAACCCGTGGAGTCGGTCTTTCTTGTATCAGCACCAGAAGCATACATTCCGACAAACCCAAAGTTGAACTTTTCCCAGGGATAGTCAACTTTGAGCCGGGTGGCCCAGCCGCGATAATCGACGCTTCTTAAATTGGATCTGCTCTTGACCCTTCCATCATCATAGATGAAGTCGAAGTTGAGATTAACTGGACCTGCTTTCCCATCGGCATAGAGGCCTAACCACCACATTTCAGCATAGTTGTCCGTAACGGTTCCGTATGCAGGGACTGCGGTGAAGAATGGGTAGGACTTCATGTCATAAAAAAGTCCATAGGCACCAAGGGTAAAAGCCTCGACCTTCGCACTGAGGTGGAGACCATAAACATCGACATCGTCGGCTGTTGCATCTCTACCTTCAAGAGCTTTGAACCACAGCGGAGCAATCGTGACGGGGTCGGCTTTGATTCCCAATGTCACACCCATACCATCGGTGTAAACCAACATGTTCGGCCGGATGCCGAGAGGCTGAAGTCCAACCCTCATGGTCATAGGGGCAGGGATTCCAAAATAGGGGACACCGAAATCGATGAAGACGTTCTTGATTTCCAAAGCGCCTCGGTCACCTGCAAAGTAACCCAACCCATTCCTTTGATCTGCTGCTGGGCTCACCTCACCCCAACGGCTGGAGTCCATCTCAAAGAAGATGGTTCCGCTCAACTCTTTGCCCATGACAGCGTCGAATCTGAGCCTGGCACGAGTTTCAAGATAGGCCACGCTTTTGTCGTAGGCGGCTGCTCCAGGGGTTCGGTAATCCGCGGCCACAGTAGTACCGTAAATTCCCGATGCAGGGTTACCAGGTGTCACATTTCTATACCAAAGTGTTTGTGCATCGATAAAACCGGATGCCTTGAAATCGAGTTTTGGTTCTTGGGCGTAAACAATTGCACCAAACGCCAAGATCAAAAGCCCTGTGAAGCACAGAAAAGCGAATTTTCTCATCTCTTTTCCTCCTCAGTTATTTTCGTGTTTTGTGAATCGTGCTTCGCGATTTTTCAACCCACTAACAAAATTCACACTACCACTTCCCTAAAATCAACCTCCTTGCTCGATGCTTGCGATTTATGTTGGTAAGCCACAGCAAAAGCACCTTTTTCCCGACACAACTCGCTTGCACTCACCGCCTAAAATTCCTCACCTCCTTTCCTTAATTGGGTTTGTGAATAAAAAATACAAGATAGTTAAAATTTTTTAATCCTATACCATCCTTAAAAGGAGATGTCAAGCATTTTTTTTTGGCTGTGATGGTGAATGGTGAGGGACCCTATCAGGGATTACGAGTCACGATTCACCAGCACGAATCGGGCACTTAAAAAAGCTTGAAAAACAAGATGTTGCTTCTCGATTTACCTGAGAGGTGCCCTGATATCTCTTCCTCAGGCGGGACGATAGCGACGACAAGTTCTTCATTCCCATCATTATCCACATCTTTTATCTGATAATCGGCAATATAGCCCTTGATCTCTCGAGTTTTCCAGTTCGTCGTCAGGCCCTCTTCCTCCCATACGAGATTGCGGATTTCTCCTTTCTCGTAGACCCTTATCCTTTGAAAGAGCGTACCCGTTGAAAATTCATTCTTGGTGACGATAACTTCAAAAATCCCATCCCCGTCCAGATCCCTGGCAAGGACCCTTCCCGGAATATATACCCTCCAGGGCGGTGCTTCCTGCGGCCTGAAAGCATCTTCTTTCTTCCTTGGTGTATCATAATAAAGGTTTGTCCCCCCAAATCGTTCTTTGCTTCTCCATAGGGGCCTTCCATCTTCTGAAAGGATGTTCAGCCGCTCCGATGAGTCAAAGGCAATCGCTTCTAATCGGCCATTTCCACGGATATCAGCCAGCGTAAATCCAAAGATTTTTGTCTCCTTGGAGAATGGCATTCTGGGTCCCTTTTCGAAAGATTTTTTCTTCCATACCATTTTATAGATGGGACCTACAAATAGACCTTCAGATCCCATCTTTTGCCCCATCAATATAGGTCCGTCTTTGGGATGATCTAATACTCGAAAATACCAGCCCGCCTTTTCAGTGATCTTTCTAAATTTTCCCTCTTCGAACTCTAAGATAAAAGATCGGAGGTTATCTTCGACGACAGAAGTCACAACAATTTCAGCATATCCATTTCGATTCACATCGGCCACATCAAGGGTTAAGAAGTTGTGTTCATATCCTGCCTCGATTTTCTGAAAGAGGGTTAGTTTTTCGCCATCGTATTTAAAAATGTAGAGATTGTGTTTCTCCATCACCACCACTTCATTCTTTTTGTCTCCGTCGACATCGCCGATATCGAGGCCTTTGATTTCGAAGTTGAAGGTCTGGCTCTTCTTGTAACCTACGCCTTCTGGATCAATCCTTCCTATCTCCTTTCTCGGCTGAACGATATAAGGATGCTTTGGCTCACTTGGACGACTGAGCATCGCGCGGCGACCCAGGAGCTTATATCCGATATCCTGGGCAAAATCGCCGATTTTTAACATCACATCGTCTATCCCTTTGTGCTGTGTATAGGCAGTAAGGGGAGGTTTCTCTTCGGTGATGCTGATCAGTCGGGCATCCAGACTGATATAGTCACCGATCTTGGTTAGACTTCCGAGAACGATGTAGTCCGCACCGGCTCTCATCCCGATCTTTGTGGCCACTGTCTCATCGAGGCGCATGGGCCTCTCTTCGTAAAGGGCCCGCTCGACAAGGGATCGTTCGACGACCACGATTCTTCCCTCCACAGTGATTCGGGATGAAAGAATGTCATAGATCCCTTCCCGCAGATAATCCAAGTTCTCCTGGCTGTGAATCAGAAAAGGGAGGATGGCGACTTTGTAAACCTTACCAGGGTCTCTGGTCTGGCTTAAGGATGGCGGAAGGGAGATGAGAACCAGGGTGAGGAGCAAAAAGAGCAATATCAACCTGAGTTTCATTTGAATTCCTTTCGCATTGGTACAGATTTACAGATTTAGCGTCCTTCACGGGATACTGTAACGATATCATGGTTTATTTGTGGGGATTTGTCAAATAGGAATTAGGTTCAGGGCCCGTTTCGTTGATGGGTTAGGTTGTTCGTCTTTAAACCTGTTCCTCGCAGGTTCAGGAATTCTTTTGGCCGTAACCCTTTGACCATAGACGATACGGGCTTCGTAACCTTAACCCATTGACCTTACACAATTTTCGTAGTTGGTAGATGACGCAGCAGTCATGGATCAATTAGCCTATCTTAAATACCATGGCTGCTCCCGTATCACCGGCAGCACAACCAGCCCATAGACCATAACCTCCACCCAGCATGACAATCTCTTCGATCAATTCAGCGATGAGTCTTCCTGCGGTTGGGCCTTGGGGATGACCATAGATCATCGAATTTCCATAATTGTTCATCCAGTAAACATCCATCCCCATCATTCGACCCATATAGATATCATTCACCACAAAGGGGCTGTGAGTCTTTACAGCCTTGAGATCCTTGACAGTGACTCCTGCATCTCGAAGTGCCATCTCTGCAGCAGGCACAGGAGCTTCGGCCATATACCCTTTCTTGGCTCTCGAAAAGCCGTAGGAGACGATTTGAATCTCCACCTTTGGATCTGCACCGAGCTCTTTTGCTTTCTCCCGGGTGGTAACGATAAATCCGCAGTTTCCATCTGCCGGATGGGTCTGCGACCCATAAGTGTGGACGCCTCCGGGCTCGACCGCTGCAAGTTTGGCAAGACCTTCGGCTGTGGTGGGTGTTATTCCCTCATCTTCCTCAACCAGTTTAGTCTCTTTCCTACCAATCCTAACCTCGACCGGGAACATATACCTTTTTTGAAATGCTCTATCGTTCGCCAGCGAGTCTAAATATTGATGATATCTCCTTAAGGTGACCGCATCACACTCTTCCTTTGTGGTTCCAATCTTCTTCGCCACATTCTCAGCTGTCTGAATCATTTTAAACCCCGCCCATGGATCCCTGTTGAAATTATCCATCATCCAATTTTCGGATTCGACCTCTCCTCCTGGGCCAAGAGGGTTGGGCCAGACGGTATGAGGTCCATTTGAACAGCGATCTGACATCAGAGCATATCCTGTCTGGTATGCTCCGAGTTCGATATTTTGGGCTGTCAGATAGATACAGGTGGTGGACGTCGTACAGGCTTGATTGACCATGAGAGCGGGTATATCTTTCGCACCTTCTACGACTATAGCCGCTGCCCAGGTATGGCTATAGAAGAGATGACGTTGAGCGATGGTCACTCCATAATAGAGGTAGTCAATGACTGTGGGATCAATTTTTCTTTTTTTAAACCACCGATTGGCTGTTGTTGCTCCCAGAACGATCGCATTTTCGTTTGCAAGACTCCCCTGCCAGCGGCAGAATGGTGATGAGTAATAACCTTGATATGGGATATATGCCTTGCTCAGTTTGCTCATAAGTTTCCTCCTTGATCCGTGAGTTGTGAATTATCGGGGCTAAAGCCCTGGGATACGTAACTCAGGGCCTTTAGGGCTGACCAATCACGAGTCACTCACACCATTCACCCTCGTTAATACTTATACCAGCCTCCGCCTGTTTTCCTTCCCAATTTCCCGGCTCGAACCGTAGACCTTAAGAGACTGGGAGCAGACCACTTGTTCTCCTTATTCAATTCCTCATAAAGGTATTCGGTCACATGAAGGGCAATATCCACACCCGTCAGATCCATCAACTCAAAGGGCCCCATAGGGTAATTCAAGCCCAGCTTGACCGCTTTATCGATATCCTCGGCGCTTGCCACTCCTTCCTCTAACATCCGAATGGCTTCGATCACATGAGGTATCATCAAACGGTTGACGATGAATCCCGGTGTATCCTTCTTGACTTCCACAGGTTCCTTTCCCATTTTTCTTGCCATCTCCATAACAATCCGTACCGTCTCGTCATTTGTATGATATCCCCTGATGACCTCGACCAATCTCATCAGAGGTGCTGGATTGAAGAAATGCATTCCCGCGACCTTTTCAGGCCGCTTCGTCGCCATTGCTATCTCTGTGACCGACATCGAAGAGGTGTTGGTGCTGAGGATGACCTGGGGTCGAGTCAATTCGTCCAGTTGTCGGAAGACATCCTTTTTTAACTGTAGGTTTTCGAAGACAGCTTCGATTACGAAGTCGACATCCTTCAAATCTTCCATTTGGATCGTTCCTTTAATTCTGGAAAGCACCCCCTTCTTTTGATCTTCGGTCATCTTCCCTTTTTCAACACTCTTGCTGAGGAATTTGTCAATGGCTTTGAGACCATTTTGAACAAAACGGTCTTCAATATCTCTCATGATCACCTGGTATCCTGCCTGCGA
>CAZFJD010000082.1:7641-11541 GCA_964518775.1 uncultured Syntrophaceae bacterium | reverse complement strand
AAGACATTGAAAATCTACTCGATGCTGTAAGGGCAAAACATAAGCGCCGCCTCCCCGTGGTGCTCACCCCTAAAGAAGTAGAGCAGATATTTGATCATATGAACGGAGTTCATCGTCTCATGGCCATGCTCATTTATGGAGGCGGACTTCGTTTAACCGAGTGCCTAAGGTTACGTATCAAAGATTTAGACCTTGAACAGAATATGCTGATTATTAGAGGCGGTAAAGGAGATGAAGATCGGAGGACCATACTCCCTGAACGCGTGAAGGACGATCTGATTCAACATCTGAACTCCATTCGGTCGATTTATGATCAAGACCGTAAAGAGAAACAAAATGGTGTGGCCTTGCCAGGGGCTCTTGAAAAGAAATATCCGAACGCCGGAAAAGAGTGGGGTTGGTTCTGGTTGTTTCCTTCACGCACCCTTTCCCTTGATCCTCGAACACATATGGCAAGACGCCATCATATCCATCCCGCCTCACTCCAGAGGGAATTTAAGAATGCAGTAAGAAAGGCTGGGATCACAAAACAGGCCTCGGTTCATATATTGAGACATAGTTTTGCCACACACTTGCTCGAAAAGGGTCATGATATCAGGACGATCCAAGAGCTGCTCGGCCACAAATTCCTCCAAACCACCATGATCTACACGCATGTCGCTTCAAAAAACATCCTCGGTGTCAGAAGCCCTCTGGATAAATAAGTTTTATAGATTCTGAAACAAGTTCAGAATGACAGAGTGGGTTGGTTCATTCGATTGTTTCAAAAAGTAAGGCCAAGCAGAACTGCGCCGAGGCCACCCGACTTCACCCTGTGGGCTACGTCGCGGTCGCCTCTCGCCATTCCTCCCCGTGCTTCCGTACGGGGCATCCTGGCGAAGGCGAGTGAATTTGAATAATGGAGGCATTTGTGTATTATAATTAAACCAATGGAAAAATTTATCGAAATTATCGGGGCCAAATCCCACAATCTCAAGAACATTCACTGCAAGATTCCGAGAGGAAAGATCACCACCATCACAGGCGTCTCGGGATCAGGTAAATCAACCCTGGCCTTCGACACCCTCTTTGCTGAGGGCCAGAGGCGCTATATCGAATCCCTCTCCACTTATGCCCGGCAGTTTTTGGAGAAAATGGATCGACCTGATGTTGAGGTCATCCGTGGGATTCCTCCTGCCATCGCCATCGAACAGAAGAACACAGTGAAAAATGCCCGCTCGACCGTTGGAACAGCCTCAGAGATCTATGACTATTTGAGACTCCTCTTTGCAAAGATCGGTGAAGTTTTCTGTCCTGAATGCCATATCAAGGTTTCAGGAGATACGATCGAGGGGGTTGTGGAACAGATCTTGGGAGAGTACGAGGGGAAAAAAATCTTAATTCTCGCCCCAATTGCACTTGGTGAGCCGGAAGGGAAAGATCTGAAGGTTAGAGACCTCGTCAAGAACGGATACTACCGAATCTGGCAGGAGGGTGAAATCTTAGATCTTACAGCTCTCCCTGCCTCTTATCTACAAGATCGTAGCCAAGTCTCTCTCATCATCGATCGGGTCATCCCTGACGAGAAAAATAGATCAAGATTAGCCGAAGCGATTCAGAGTGGCTTCCAATTGGGGAATGGAAGGGTCGAAGGGCTCGCAGAAGATGGAAGCGGAATAGCTTTCAATCGAAGCTTCTCATGCAATCGATGCGGAAGGAACTTTTCAGAACCAGAACCCCTCCTTTTCTCTTTCAACAGTCCCATGGGGGCCTGTCCTCAATGTCAGGGTTTTGGCAGAATCATTGGAATTGATTGGGAGAAGGTCATCCCCGATCCAAGAAAATCATTAAAGGAGAAGCCCTTCGCTCCTTGGAACACACCTGGCTACGAAGATCTCTATGAGTACCTATGGGATGCCTGCCGGAGATATCGCATCCCGACTCAAAAGCCCTTTGCTGAACTTCGTCCGGATGCGAAAGAGATCCTTCTTTATGGGAAAGGGGAATTCATCGGCCTGAAAGGATTCTTCGATTGGATGGAGGGAAAGCGATACAAAGTCCATTACCGGGTCTTCCTCAGCAAATACCGGGCCTATACACCCTGCCCCTCCTGCCACAACACTCGGCTCAAAAGAGAGGGCCTCAACGTCCTTTTGACCGGCAAGAATATCGCTCAGCTCTGCGAAATGAGCATTTCTGACCTCCAAACCTTCTTCAAGAACTTACCCATCAAGGATTTCGAAAAGAGAGTGGCTGAACGCCTTCTCAAGGAAATCACTGACCGGGTTGGATTTATGATCGATGTGGGGTTAGGCTATCTTACCCTCTCGCGTCAAACCCGAACCCTTTCAAGCGGCGAATATCAAAGGATAACGTTGGCAAGGGCCTTAGGGTCTGCCCTAACGGAAACCCTCTACGTTTTGGATGAACCGAGCATTGGCCTCCATGCGAGGGATACGCATCGTCTTCTTCAGGCACTCGAGCAATTGAAGAAAAGAGGAAACACCGTCGTTGTGGTGGAACATGATCCTGATATGATCAGAGCCGCTGATACGATCATCGATCTCGGTCCTGGTGCCGGCAGGGAGGGCGGACAGATCGTCTTCCAAGGGGATGTCGAATCCCTATTAAAGGATCAGGATTCACTGACAGCTCGATACCTAAGGGACGGGGCTTATATTTCAAAATGGTCTGTTAGAAAACCGAGGGGATGGATCACCATTCGCAACGTTCGAGAGCACAATCTCAAAGGCATCGATGTCAGAATCCCTTTGGGTGTGATGATCTGCGTTACGGGTGTCTCCGGCGCAGGAAAGACAACGTTGGTTCACAACGTCCTCTATGCCGGAGCAAAGAGAAATGGAAATCCAGAATTTGAAAAGGGAGCATTTGATTCCATCGAGGGGCTGGAACAGATCGACGGCCTGATCCTGGTGGACCAGTCACCGATTGGAAAGAGTCTCCGATCAAACCCAGCGACTTATATCAAGGTCTTCGGCGAAATCAGGGATCTTTTTGCTCTCACCCGGGAAGCGAAGAGAAGTGGACTCAAACCACGGCACTTCTCTTTTAACACAGAGGGCGGCCGGTGCGAGGCCTGTCAAGGAGCAGGGCTTCAGATCTTGGACATGCAATTCTTAGAAGACGTGATCATCACGTGTGAAGCCTGTGAAGGGAAGAGATTCCGGCCAGAGGTTCTTAAGATCCGGTACCATGATCGGAACATTTCAGACGTATTAAATATGACCGTGGCCGAAGCCCTCACTTTTTTCAAAGGTCGTGATCGTATTGTCTCAAAGCTTCAAATCTTAAGAAATGTGGGCTTGGGTTATCTCACCCTCGGCCAGTCCACCAACACCTTAAGTGGTGGTGAATCACAACGTCTGAAACTGGTCCAACACATTGGTCAAACGCGTGAGGGAAGAAACCTCTTCGTCTTCGATGAACCCACCACCGGGCTCCATATGGCGGATGTCGATCTTCTTTTAACAACGTTTGAGAAACTCATTTCCCAAGGTCATTCACTGATCGTGATCGAGCACAACCTGGACCTCATTCGATGCGCAGACTACATTATCGACTTAGGCCCGGAAGGTGGTGAAGAAGGGGGGAGGATCGTCGCGGAAGGTAACGTTGAAAAAGTGATGGCCTCGAAACAATCCTACACAGGACAATTCTTGAAACAACGCCTAGAAAGGTCAAATTCTATGTCCAAGGATTGAAAATTGTTTAAGGTTAATAGGTCAAGGTTAAGAAGCCAGTTTGGTCCAAAGTCAAATGGTAAAGGGTTTGAATTTAAAGACGAGCGACTTAACCTCTCAACGAAACTGGCATCCTCACCCTAACCTTAACCTCTTTTATTAAACTTCTGACCGTTGCTTTGTAAACTGAGCATCTGCTCAAGCCGAGTCCGGTCAAATC
>CAZFJD010000082.1:0-7631 GCA_964518775.1 uncultured Syntrophaceae bacterium | reverse complement strand
CCTCTCAACGAAACTGGCATCCTCACCCTAACCTTAACCTCTTTTATTAAATTTTATTAAACTTCTGACCGTTGCTTTGTACAACTGAGCATCTCCTCAAGCCGAGTCCGGTCAAATCCGACCATTACTTCGTTGCACGCGGCGATCACTGGAACACTCCGCGCTCCAGAGATCTTGACCATCTCATCCAATGCTGCTCGGTCTTTGGTCACATCGAATTCAGTATATTGGTAACCTTTTTGCGAAAGAAACTCTTTCGCCATCTTACAATAGGGTCAGGTCGGTGTCGTATAAACCTTAATCTCTTCGGCTCCCATAATGGCTTCTCCTTTCCAATTTGTATTTCCATCCATTGGCCATCAATCATTCTGTCTTTCGCGATCTCTTTTGAATACTGTCAATAATGTCCTGCACATCATTCCGATACTTGGGGTCCGTTTTGATCCGATCCATCTCCGCCAAAAGGCTTTCGTCCCCGAATTGCATCAATAGCTCTTTCGATGCTCGACGGAAATAATGATCTTCGGGAGAGTCACAAAATAACTTCAATATAATAGGGACCCAGCTTCGGTCTTCCCTTTTGCTTAGGCCCTGTGCTGCATAGATCCTCATGTATGGATCGTCCTTAGAAAGCGCTTCCCTCAAGACCTCTGTTGCCCTTCTATCCTCGAATTTGGCTATTCCGATGAGGGCTTGCCCTGCCACGGCTGCAGCCGGATCATGCACCATGGGAACCAAAAAGTCCAGAAGGGACGGATCCTGGAACGACAAAAGAGCTTCCACAGCCGCCCTCCTCACATTGTCGGCTGGATCTCTAAGGGATTGGATAAAGAGATGTATGAGCGATCTGTCATTCAATTTGTTCAAGCCATTTATTGAAGCCCCCCTGACAGAAGCATGTCGGTCTCTCATCGCTTGAATTAATGCACCTTTGGTCGACTGATCTCCTAACTGCTGGAGCCCAGCGGCAGCGTTGGTCCGTATATCCGCTTTACTATCTTTGAGACCTTGCACCAGCAGCTGCCTTTGCAAATCAGCGCCCAGGAGACCAAGTTTCGGCAGGTACACCACAAGAACAGAGCGAATCTGAGGATCGGAGCTCTTCATGTACCGAGCGAATCGATCTCCATCTCGTTTTTCTCCCAACATCAGGAGGGCAATGTCAGAGGCCAATCTCACCGATTCAACTCGGTGATCAATGAAAGGCTTCAAGTGGGGTACGGCTCGTGGATCACCGATATCTCCCAGAGCTCTAATCGCCTCACGTTTCACCGAAAGATCGGAGTCACCTAAGCGTTCTATTAATTTGGGTACCGCCTCAGTGGCACCAAGAAAACCCAATGCCAAACAAGACTCAGCACGAAACTTTGGATCTGGGTGATCAAGAAAGTCTGTAAAGTACGGAATATCTGAGGCGGATATCGGGAATACCACAAAGCTGCCTGGAAGGCCCGTTCTGGTTGTTCTCGCTTTATCTCGTAGATACTTTCCAATCTGCTCTTTGCGATCCTGATTTGCGAACGACACATTAGCAAAGCATAATGCGGCGGTGAGGGTAACAGCAACGCATAAAATCTTGTAAACTGGTATCCGCATAGTTATTCCCCTTGACAGAAGTGGGCTCGCGAAATAGTCCGTCTCGAAATAAATCCTAACCTAATTGTCAACGAATGTCTATTCCTTTTTCATCTCTTCTGATGTGGAGCAAGCTAATTTCGATTATCATTGAAAAAGAATTTTTGCCTGTTTTGATTGGAGTTTACGCTTTCTCCCAGGTCATGACGGATGCCGAGAGGATAGGCAAGAACGTAGAGAAGTCGCACCATGAGATCACCTATAACCTGAAGGTTTCCCATTTGAGGGTCTTAAAAGAGATTCTCTGGCAACCGGTGAATCTTATGCGTTCCTCAATCGTAGGACTCATTATCGGGATTCTGCCAGCCGTAGGGGGGAGCGCGGCCAATATCCTCGCTTATGACCAGGCTAAAAAGATGTCGAGACACCCAGAGAAGTTTGGCACAGGCATTCCTGATGGAATCATAGCCTCTGAGTCCTCAAATAATGCCAATGTGGGAGGATCTCTTATCACCATGATGGCCTTTGGTATTCCTGGAGATGCCGTTACAGCAGTGATGTTGGGTGCTCTCATCATCCATGGAATTCAACCTGGCCCTCTTTTCATCGGGAACTACCCAATAGTAGCATACGGGATCTTTTTGGCCTATTTCTTGAGCACCTTCATCGCGGTTGGAATGGAATGGTCAGGCCAGAGACTTTTTCTTAAAATAGTTGATGTACCAAGCCATATTCTCTTCCCCATCGTGTTAATACTCTGTGCCGTTGGTTCTTTTGCCCTAAATAATATCATTGCGGATGTTTGGACCCTCTACTTCTTCGGGATCCTGGGTTATTTGATGATCAAATTCGGATTCCCTTTAGCCCCGATCATTCTTGGAGTTATTTTGGGCCCATTGATTGAAACAAATCTGATAAGGGCACTTATGACAAGCTCCGATCTTACCCTTTTTATAAGACGACCTATATCATTACTTCTCCTTATTCTTTCTGTTGTATCTGTGGTTATAGCTATATACCAGAGGAGGAAACAAGAAAAAATAGCCCTTAAAGAGGGGTAAATATTTTACTTACATAATGGTCTATGCCCTGGGAGCACCCTTGAACCATGAAAATCGTGATTGGGTCAGGGTTAAGAGGCCTGTTTGGTCAAAGGGCGAAGGTTATGGTCTGGTGTTTAAAGCCATTTGACCTAACCTATTAACAAAACCGGCATCCTCACCATTACCCTTACCCTAACGCGTGAGACTTTTATTTTTTTAGGTAATATATTTCAATACCCGATGGCCGCACCGTCGGAACGAGGGTCGGAACCGCCCATGCGCAATCCATTTTCAGGGTAGATGATGATGCCGTGGCTGCAGCCCATGTCTGATGACCAGTCTTCCACAATGTTCACTTGATGCCCGCGTTTTCTTAATTCTTCAATTACTTCAGCAGAAAATCTTCCTTCCACGGTGAGATAGTCTTCTGGTTGGTTGACCAGGCGGCGGCCCGAGAGCCAACGAGGCGCCTCAATCGCAGATTGAATGTCCAGTCCGAAGTCGAAGACACTGGTCATCACCTGGACATGTGTCTGGGGTTGGCCATCGGCCCCACTGGTGCCGAAAATCATGTAGGGATTCCCTTGTTTGAAAGTCATAGAGGCCATCAAGGTATGGAAGGTTCTCTTATGAGGCTGTAGGCAGTTCACATGATCCGGGTCTAAAGAGAAATAAGCTCCTCGGTTTTGCAAAAGAATCCCCGTATCCCCTGCAACCACAGCCGAGCCAAAGGAGAAGTAAAGCGATTGGATCAAAGAGACTGCGTTGCCTGACTCATCAATGACACAGAGGTAGATCGTATCTCTCCCAAAGTTTCCCGGCAAAACGGCTGTGGCATCCGCCGCCCTGTCTTGGCGAATCAGAGAACGGCGTCTGGCCGCATACTCTTTAGACAGAAGCTCATCGAGAGGAATCTTGACTAAGTCTGGATCCGAAACATACCGGTTACGGTCAGCAAAGGCCACTTTCTTGGTCTCGATCATCAGGTGAAGATGGTCGGGTGATTGATAGACAAGCGAGGACAGATCATATTCTTCCAAAAGGTTCAAGATCATCAGAGCAGCTAAGCCCTGAGAATTCGGGGCTGTTTCAAAAACAGTATAGTCCCGGTAGGTGGTCGATATTGGCTTCCCCCAGCTGGACCTCGTATCATGAAAATCCTTTTCGCTCAGAAGCCCTCCGTTCTCCTCAGAGAACTTGACGATTTTCCGGGCAATCTCACCTTTGTAGAACACATCCCTTCCCTCATGGCCGATCTTCTCGAGGGAACTGGCCAGTCCTTTGTTTGTTAGCAACTCTCCGGGCTTAGGGACTCTTCCGTTAGGCAGAAAGAGGTTTTTGGAAGCAGGGAATCGAGATAGTTCGGGAGCAGCTTCATGGATCTTTAAACTAAGAATGTGTGTGATGGGATATCCCTCTTTGGCATACGCGATGGCTGGCGTAAGGACGTGGAACACGGATAACTTCCCATAACGATTGTGGGCTTCGAACCAGCCGTCCACAGCCCCAGGGACAATGACCGAGAGAAGACCTCGGATGGGAATGGAATTCATTCCGGCTTTCTTAAAATAATCAATGTTAGCTTGATAAGGGGATCGGCCACTTGCATTAAGAAAAGCTAAGTCCTCTTTCTCTGCATCATAAATCAACCAGAAGGCATCTCCACCGATCCCGCACATGTGCGGATAGACCACGTTGAGAACAGCATTGGTGGCTATGGCTGCATCAACAGCGGACCCCCCCTTTTTCAGGATGTCCACGCCAGCCTGCGACGCCAGATAATGGGGTGAGGCGACAAGGCCATGAGGAGCCATCGTGACTGGCCGATTCCGTTTTGGAAGAGAGTCGAGAGTTCTATTTGTCATAGATTCCTCCCTGATACTTTTGAAGGAATCATAGCATAATTTTTAGATTCTCTTTATAAAACTTTAAGCTATAATGTTCAATATGAGTCCTGTAAAGAATGGATGGAATAACTCTCCATTATCAAAATCTGAAGACCTTCAAAAGGCAGCAGAGGATTTTCGTTACCTCCTCAACCGAAAGTATCCGAGGAAGGCTGCATTGGAACTTGTGGGAAATCGATATGGATTGAATTACGATCAACGGCATCTTCTTCATCGGGGCGTCTTTTCAAAAGCTGATTCGGAATCGAGGCGTAAGAAAAAAGTTTCTTTAGCAGAAATCAGAGGCAAAGACCTCGTGATCGATGGCTATAATGTGCTCATCACAATCGAAGCCGGCCTTTCAGGAAGACCGCTTACTTTTGGAGATGATGGGTTCGTCAGAGATATTTCCGGCCTCTCCGGAAATTTTAGAAAGACGGAAAGGACAGAAAAGGCACTTCAATTGGTTTTTCATACCCTGAAGACAATGAAGCCTTACCATACTCTATTTCTCTTTGATGCCCCGATCAGTATGAGTGGAAAATTCGCTCAAGGGGTGAGGCAGAGATTAAAGGAAGAAAGCCTCACCGGGGACGCCAAAGCGGTGAAGGTTCCAGAGAAGATCCTCATGGGATTCCCAGGAGTAGTCGCCACGAGCGATACCGCCATCATAGACCAATCTAAACAAGTGTTTGATCTTGCTGGCACCATCATCACGAAGAGAATTCACTCGCAATCCATTCTCCAGTGGAGGAGAAAGAGGGGCCTCGTTGGAAAAAGATGAGAAGACCGAAAGATATCGCTGGGTGATTCTCGTTGTTGTCTATTTGTCTATTCTTGCCTTCACACTCATCTTTCAATCGATACCTCCCGTCCTCCCGTTCATCATCTCCGAACTTCATCTCACCTATACTCAATCTGGCCTCCTGATGAGTCTATTTGCTCTTCCCGGCCTCATCATCTCCCTTTTAGGTGGATTTCTCTCTGATCGATATGGGATGAGGCCCTTAGGATTGGGTTGCTTCACATTAATGGTCGGAGGAACCGTATTGGTGGGAGTAGGAACGAACCTCCAGATTCTATGGTCAGGAAGAATCATCGCCGGGATCGGTGCCCTAACCCTTTCGATTCTTCTTCCCAAACTGCTGTCTCAATGGTTTAGAGAGAAGGAGTTAGGTTTAGCAATGGGCATCTTCAATACCGGTGTTCCTCTTGGGTCGGTCATTTGTTTCAGCCTTTTTGGAAGAATGGGAAGTCTATGGGGGTGGCGTATCCCCATCTTACTAACCGGACTCTATTCTCTCGTCACTTCCATCCTTTTTTCAACTCTTTACAGGCTTCCCCCTTCACAGAATATGGAGCAAACAAAACCAGCGGGCATTTGGAAATCATTGGGAGGAATGGGGGCTCCCATCTGGTGGGTGGGGCTTTCCTGGCTCTGGTTCAATGCCGCCTTCGTCTCTTTTGCCACTTTTGCACCGACTTTCTTCATCCAAAAGGGATACTCAATCGCGGAGGGCGGTCTCCTCGTAGGAATTCCTCTCCTCGGGTCTCTCTTCTTGAGCGCACCGACAGGATACCTTGTGGACCGGGTCAGACGTCAACAATGGTTCATTGGAATCGGAGGGGCTGCATTGTCTGTTATCGCCCTTTCTTTCAACTTTACCTCCTCCTTTCTTCTCCTTGTCACATTCATGGGGCTCTTCTCCGCCATGATCCCCTCCCCCATTTATTCTCTTCCTCCGGAGATAGTGAAATCTGAAAATGTGGGACTGGGTTTTGGGGTCATTTCCACTTGCTCGAGCGTTGGCCTATTTGTCGGACCTTACCTTGTCGGTAAGGCGAGAGACCTTACAGGTTCCCACCATTGGACCTTTGTCTTAATCTCTTGCTTCTTTCTTCTCGTCACAATTTCGATTCTGTTCGGTCACCCCTCCCGAAAGAGAATAAAAAGTTTTACTCTCTAAAAAAGCCTTGACAACTTCATACCCTTGACGTATAAAGGGTGTGATTTTCTGGATACAGTATACAAAACATTCTTAAGAAAAAAGGAGGAGGCCGTGGAAAACGTATCGGGAGGAATGAAGGTTGCCAGAAGGAAATCTCTGCGTGAAGAGGTCTATGATATATTAAAGAAGTCGATTCTTCATGGGAAACTAAAAGGGGGACAACGTCTCATTGAAGAGCAGCTGGCCCATCAAATTGGGATCAGTCGCACGCCTGTCAGGGAGGCTTTCCACAAACTGGAACGGGATGAGTTAGTTGTGCGGCTTCCCAAGGGAGGTTTTGCGGTCAGAGAATTTTCGAAGGGGGATGTCGAAGAAATCTTTGGCATTCGGACTGCCCTTGAAAGTTACGCAGCTTACCTTGCCACTCTCCACATCACCCCGGAAAAAATCTCCGCTCTGGAGAAAAAGGTCGAGGAGACGGAGAAAGCCCTGAGAAGTGGAGATGATGATAAGGTGGTACAGCTCCACACCGAATTTCACGACCTCCTCTATAAAGCCTGTAAGAGCAGGAAGCTCATCGAGATGATCAACAACTTCCGCGATTATTTTTATCGGTATCGGTCCGCTCTGCTCCACACCAAGAAGGGCATTCATGACTCCATGGAAGGCCATCGGGGCATGTTACAGGCCATGAAAAGGAAAAATCCAAGATTGGTCGAAAAGCTCGTCCGAAAGCACCTGGAGAGGGGCAGGCACATCATTATCAAGCAGATCGACCAAGGAAGAATATCCCCCTAAAAACTTTAAGTTCTAAGCACCTGCCTGCCGCAGGCAGGCGAAATCCCTGCCTGCTGGCAGTCAGCTGTTTCAAGCTTAGATATTAGGATTTTGGGGTTCCTCGGCCTTGCCGAGGTTGAGGAGAGAGATGGAAAAGAAGATTCGCATCTTAGTCGCAAAACCCGGTTTGGACGGTCATGATCGAGGGGCGAAGGTCGTAGCCCAGGCTCTCCGGGACGCCGGGATGGAGGTGATTTACACCGGTCTCCACCAAACGATCGACCAGATCATCAGTACAGCAATCCAAGAGGATGTGGATGCGATCGGTCTGTCCATTATGTCGGGCGCCCACCTGCCAATTTGCGAAAAATTGACGAAGAAAATGAAAGAGAAGAAGATCG
>CAZFJD010000081.1:0-11584 GCA_964518775.1 uncultured Syntrophaceae bacterium | reverse complement strand
TCATCACCTCAGGTGCCCAGCGATGGGTCAAGATTGGCCCGATCTCCTTTCAACCTTCTGAATTTGTAAAAATCTCTTTCGTCTTGGCCATGGCAAGGTTTTTTCGTAGACCTGCGAGTCGAGAGGGCTTCTCCTTAAAAGACCTTTCTCTACCGTTTTTGCTCCTTCTATTGCCCATGGGTTTAATCCTGAAACAACCCGATCTTGGGACGTCGATCATCCTCCTCCTGATCTTCTTCTCTATTTTGATCTTTGTTAAGATCCGATGGTCAACGCTTCTCACTATAGGAGTACTGGGTGCCGCCATTGTTCCGCTCTCTTGGAATTTTCTTAAAGAGTATCAGAAGCGGCGAATCATCACGTTTTTTAACCCAGAGTTGGATCCGCTGGGTGCTGGCTATCATCTCATTCAATCGAAGATCGCTGTGGGATCGGGTGGAATGATTGGAAAGGGGTTTATGAAGGGGACTCAATGCAGACTGGGTTTCCTGCCAGAGCAGCAGACCGATTTCATCTTTTCAGCGCTGGGAGAGGAATGGGGCCTAATCGGTTCTTTCATTGTCGTGGGACTCTATTTTCTCCTTATTCTGTGGGGCCTTCGCATCGCCGTCCAATCGAAAGATCGGTTTGGGGCCATCGTCTCCTTCGGTGTGGTGGCCATGCTCTTCTGGCATATCTTCATCAATATCGGGATGGTTTTAGGAATGATGCCGGTGGTGGGAATTCCTCTTCCCTTTCTCAGTTATGGAGGATCTTTCATCCTCTCCACTCTCATCGGAATTGGCCTCCTCCTCAATGTGAGTATGAGGAGATTCCTTTTTTAATTCGGATTGCGGAATGGCGAAGGCGGAATTAATTCCGAAATCCACAATCCGCATTCGGCACTTAGAAGGGCACGTCGTCATCAGGTCCCGGAGGGGCTTCCTGGTCCCCCTCATAATCTTTCTCGGTGTCGGTGACTTCAGGAGGGACTCCGGGCGCCCCCAACATTTGCATCCGGGCGGCAACAATTTCAGTGGTCGACCTCTTATTCCCATTCTTATCTTCCCATGAGCGAGTTCGGAGTCGACCTTCCACGTAGACCTGCTTTCCCTTGTTCAAATATTCGCCACATATCTCCGCCAATCGACCAAAAGCCACGATCCTGTGCCATTCCGTCACAGTGGACTTCTCGCCCGACCGACTCACCCTGTTTTCAGTCGTGGCCATCCGGAAATTGGCTACCGTGGTGCCGTTGCTCAGATATCTCACCTCGGGATTTGCGCCTAAGTTACCGATGAGAATTACTTTATTCACTCCAGCCATAAACACCCCTCCTCCCTGAGACCCACCTTACCACTTCTAAAACCTCTTTTCAAGGATATATTGACGCGAATCAAGATATATCTTAGCATTATTTTTATTCTCCCTTATAGGAAATGGATGTGAAGAAAAGGGCCCTTTCCTTATTTATCATCGTGGGGATCACCCTCCTATGCCTGACCGTGCTTCAGGCAAAAGACCAATCCTCTCCTTCTCCCACAAGCTCCTCTGCATGTGAGTCTTTTGGAATTCAGAGATTTCATGAGAAGAAGGAGGCTCCTCTCTTCTCGCTTAAAGATCTAAATGGGAATCAGGTCTCGCTTAGCGACTATAAGGGGAAACCCGTCCTCCTCTTCTTCTGGGCGACATGGTGTGTTGCGTGTAAAGAGGATATGGTTTTATTGGAGAAGTTTTCTGAAGGGAAAAGAGACCGATTGACAATTTTTACGATTGTGATCGATGGAGAAAGGAAAGAAAGGGTCAAACGCATCGTCAAACAATACAAAATCACCCTACCTGTCCTCTTGGTGCTGAAAGAGAAGATCCTTGACCATTATGGAGTATGGGGCTGGGTTCCCGTATCATTCGTTATCGATAGGGAAGGTTTGATCGTGGGGAAAATCGTTGGTCAAAGGGAATGGTGCGGATCCACTGCTGAGGCTGCCTTTAGAGAGCTTTTGAACCTTCGTTGACAAATCTCATCATTTTCGTATAATATTTATTACTTTTCGGCCTAAATCAGGGGTTTTTTAGTGAAGTATCTCTATAAGTCAGAAAATTATTCCATTCCTCAGAGACTCATTTTCATTCCTCTGAAAGAGACCATCATCTTTCCCAACGTCGTGGCCCCGCTCTTTTTTCAGTCGGAGGAGGCCTTGACTCTATTGAACAGAGTGATACTGGAAAATAGTCTCATCGGATGCATTGGCCAGCGGGATCCTCGTGTTAAAGATCCCCAGCCGAAGGATCTCCTCACGATTGGAACGGTTTGCAAAGTGCTCCAACTGGTCAAGTTGCCGAATCGAGGGATGAAGATTTTTGTGGAAGGGCTTTCGAGAGTCTTTCTTTACAACATCGTTCCTGAGGCACCTTACTTCAAGGCCGAGATTAAGGAGGTCAACGAACACCAGGAACGGACCGCCCTTTCCGAGACTCTCGTCCAGAGCATTGGGACTCTCTTCAAGATTTCGATAGCCATGGGGAGGTCCCTTCCCGAAGAGGTGATCCGAACCCTCGACAAGATTGATCATCCAGGTCGACTTGCAGATCTGATCGCCATTAGCCTCCATCTGGGATTGAAGGAGCAACAGGAAATTTTCGAGACCGTCGATCCTCTGGAACGATTGAAGAAGGTCTTTGACTCTCTCAGTCGGGAAGTCCAATCGTTTCCTTTAAGGCCAAATCCATTGGCTCATTTTTTCAAAGAGGCGGGAAAATTTCAGAAGGATCATCCCGCCCGTTCCTCTGCGAGGGGCCAGAGGGAAGTAGCTGAGGAAGATCCCTATTTAGCGGAGATCTCTGAGCTTCGTGAAAAGGTCCGAACCGCTGGGATGCCGCAGAGGGTGGGGGAGATCGCGCATAAAGAGCTCAACCGACTGGAACGGATGAACCCGATTTCCGCGGAATACACGGTCTCCAGGACTTATCTCGACTACCTCGTCACCATGCCATGGAATAAGAAGACCGTGGATAACCTTGACCTGGGCCGTGCCCGGGTCATCCTTGATGAAGACCATTACGACCTTGCAAAGGTGAAGGACCGCATTTTGGAATTTTTGGCCGTAAAGAAATTGAAGGATTCGATGAAAGGCCCGATCCTCTGTTTTGTCGGCCCTCCTGGTGTTGGCAAGACGTCCTTGGGACGTTCCATCGCTCGGGCCCTGGAGAGAAAGTTTATCCGCATCTCTTTGGGAGGGGTCAGGGATGAGGCTGAGATTCGAGGACACCGTCGGACCTATGTGGGAGCCCTCCCAGGTCGGATTGTCCAAGAGATCAGAAGGGCGGAGACCTCGAATCCCGTTTTTATGCTCGATGAGGTCGACAAGATCGGTCAGGATTTTCGAGGGGATCCCGCGGCAGCCCTCCTTGAGACCCTCGATCCGGAGCAGAATTTTTCATTTACAGATCATTACTTAGACGTTTCCTTCGATCTCTCCCATGTCCTGTTCATCACCACCGCCAACACCTTATCACCTATCCCTCCGGCCCTGCTCGATCGGATGGAGGTGATCCATTTATCAGGATATACAGAGGAGGAGAAGGAGAAGATCGCCTTTCAATTTTTGATCCCTCACCAAAAAGAGGAGAATGGTTTGAAGAACCATCCCCTTTTATTCACGCCAGAGGCTGTCTCTAAGATCGTTCGGGAATATACGCGAGAAGCAGGGGTTCGAAACCTCGAACGGGAGATCGCCACCGTCTGTCGTAAGATCGCCAAAGAGGTTGCGATGGGAAACCACCCCAAAGAGGCTGTTGATGAGGCATTGGTCGAAGAGCTCTTGGGCCCAAGAAAATTCTTCCGGGAGGTGGCCCAGGAGAGAGATCGCATCGGCGTGGCCACAGGACTGGCTTGGACAGAGAACGGAGGGGACATCATCTTCATCGAGGCTTCTAAGATGAAAGGGGATAAAGGACTCCTCTTGACAGGTTCCCTTGGAGAGGTAATGAAGGAATCTGCTCAGGCCGCCCTCTCTTACATTCGGGCCAATGCCCTCTCGATGCAGGTCCCTGAAAATTTCTATCAGGAATGGGATATTCATATCCACATCCCGGCCGGAGCAACCCCTAAGGATGGCCCCTCTGCGGGAATCACCATTGCCACAGCCGTCCTCTCCCTTTTAAAAGGCATGCCCGTTCCTCGCGAGATCGCGATGACCGGTGAGTTGACATTGAGCGGGAGAGTGCTTCCCGTAGGAGGAATTAAGGAGAAGATTCTGGCCGCCCGAAGGGCAGGAGTGAAGACGGTGATCCTGCCGAAGAAGAACGAAGAGAATCTCGACGATGTCCCGGACTATGTCAAGAGAGAGATGAACCTTGTCCTGGTCGAACATATCGAAGAGGTCATCGGTCGGATCCTACCTTCATAAGGATCAATGGTTCGGAGTGATTAGTTCGCCTGCCTGCACGAAGCGTTTCGGCGGAGGCAGGGTGTTCGGATAAAAAATACTCCGAACTTTGTGTGATGCAAGCATTCAAATCTGGCTTCATCTCTATCCTGGGGAGACCAAATGTTGGGAAGTCGACCCTGTTCAACTTTATCCTTGGCGATAAGATTGCCATCGTCAGTGAAAAACCTCAGACCACAAGAAACCGAATTCTCGGGATTAAGAACGTAGAGGGAGGCCAATTCATCTTCCTCGACAACCCAGGACTCCATCAAGGAAAGTCAGAACTGAATCAGCGCATGGTCCAGACCGCCATTGCTTCAGGTCAAGACGCAGATGTTCTCCTCTTCGTGGTCGAGGCTTCAACCCCGCTCGTGGAAAAGGATCGGGAGATGATCGAATCCCTCAAAGGGAGCAGCGGTATCCGATTTCTTGTTATGAATAAAATCGATTTGGTGAAGAAGGAAATGCTCCTCCCGATGATGGATCAATATCATCGGTTGCAACCCTTCCATCAGATCATCCCGGTTTCGGCGATAACCGGAGAAGGGGTGGATGTCCTGTTGAATGAAATTCTGAAAGTCCTTCCTGAATCGCCACCCTATTTCCCGGAAGATGTGATTACGGATCAGACGGAACGTTTCCTGGTCTCTGAAATCATCCGTGAGAAGGTGATCGAACAATCCTATCAGGAGATTCCCTATGCCACTGCTGTCACCATCGAAGAGTTTAAAGAACATCCTGAGAGGAATCTTGCTGTCATCAAGGGGATGATCCATGTCGAAAAGCATTCTCAGAAGAAGATCGTGATCGGGAAAGGAGGACAGAAGTTAAAAAAGATTGGAGAGGCGGCCAGAAAAGAGATCGAGGCCTTTGTGGGGAGAAGAGTCTTTTTAGAATTATGGGTGAATGTGGAGAAGGATTGGACCCGAGACCCCCGTGCATTGAACCGGTTGGGCTATCTTCCTCCCTTTGCCTCTCGCCATTGAGGTGAACCCCTGTGGACGAGAATGAATCTTTGGGACGATACCTAAGAAGGGAACGGGAATCAAGAAAGATCTCGCTGAGAGAGGTCTCGAAAAATATAAAGGTGAAGGAGCATCTGCTCAAGGCCATTGAAGAGGATCAGTACGTGACTCTCCCTTCTCCCACCTATGTCAAAGGTTTCCTTTTGGCTTATGCAAAATATATGGGCCTTGACCCGAACGATGTTCTCCTCCGCTACGAAGGCGGCTTGAAAGGGAAGTCGGCCGCTCGAGCCGAAGCGCCATCTGAGGAGGAGACTCAACGGAACCGAAGATATTTGTGGATAATTGGGGGAGTCCTTGTGGTTGGGTTCGTCGTCTCCTATTTTCTCTTCCTTCGGCCCTCTGGACCACCCGTGGATTCGGTTTCTGTGAAACCGAAGATTGAGGAAACCCTTTCCTCTCCGCCGCCCCCTCCATTGCCTGGAAAGCCGCCCACCCATGAGGAACAACCTTTCTCACTCCAACTGAAAGCGGTTGAGGAGACCTGGGTTCGGATTCAGGTCGATGGTGAGTTGGAAAAGGAGATGACCCTTAAACCTGGGGAGACGACCTCCCACCGGGCCCTGAAGCAGATTTTTCTCTTGGTTGGAAATGCCGGTGGGCTTGACCTGATCTTTCAAGGGAAGACCTTGCAAAGGTTTGGAAGATCGGGAGAGGTGGTCGGTCTGATGGTCACGCCCCAGGGAGTGGAGGCGAAGCGCTTCGAGAAATTGAGATCTAAACCCGAGTAGTTTTCTTCCAGGACCCGTGCGAATGGTCTTGGATGGCCGGACCTCGGCGAGATGATGCCTTGACAAAAGGAGGCTGTTTTAGTACACATAAAGTAGTTCCTGAGATAGAAAATAACCTCCTCCACCGAGGAGAAGGAGGCACGGATTGCATTCCCTCGGCTCCTTTTCAACCCTCATGTTGAGATGGATAGAGTGAAAAAAGATTACCGAAAGTTTTACAGAATCTTTCTCATCTTATTTCTCCTCTCTTTCAGCGCGAATCTTTTCATGTTGAACCTCTACTTTAAGGAAAGGAAGCCCCTTCCATCTCCACCCCCGGAAGAGAGAAGAGCCATTCAGGAAGCCAAGGAGACGGAAGAGGTCAAAACGCCTCTGGGGAGTGTGCCTTTTCCTTTGGTCCATGTTAAGAACAGGGACCATTTCCTCCTTTGCGATAAGCAAAACAAAACCCTCCACCTTTATCGATCCAAAGAAAATACTTTTCCATTGGTCAAGAGTTATCCTTGCATCGTGGGGTCCAATGATGTGGATAAGAGGGAAGCTGGAGATTTGGCGACGCCAGAAGGCATCTACTTTTTAATCTCCTTCATCACGGGGAAGAGCTTGCCTGAAAAGTATGGAGCCGGAGCATTTTCGCTCAACTACCCAAATTTTCTTGATCGAAAGGAGGGGAAGAAGGGGAGCGGCATCTGGCTTCATGGTTACTCCGATCGTCTCGAACGGCCGCCTTTCTCCGAAGGATGTGTCGTGGTAAAAGATGAGATTTTGAAGGAGCTCATGGGGTTCATTAAGATTGGGGAGACCCCCTTGGTGATTGTGGATGCGATGAAATATCAGCCGATCGAGGAACAACGGAAATTTTTCCAAACCTTCTCCCATTTTCTGAAAGAATGGGAGACCGCTTGGGAGAGTCGCGATACTGCGAAGTACCTCAGTCATTACAGTCGAGATTTTGTCAGTAGTGACGGGAAGAACTATCAGAAATTCAAAGAATACAAATATCGGGTCAATCAGTCTAAGAAATTTATCCACCTGCAGATTGAGCCCAAATCCTTCCTCCTTTCTCAAAAAGATGACGGACATCTTGCCGTTGTGAGGTTGAATCAGGATTATCGTTCGGACAATTTTAGAAGTCACAGTCGGAAGATTCTCTACTTAAGAGAAAAACAGGGGAAATGGGAGATCATCGGCGAGATTACGCTTTGAGAGTGTGTGGGCTTTTCTTTTCAGGGATGATCGGACTCTTCCTCCTTGGAAGGAGTTTTGAGGGCTACTGTCTTTCCAAAGGAGAGGCGAAGCCTTCTTCTGAGGTGAATGCTTTCTTTAAGGGCTCGGATCAGGAGGTGGAGGTCTACCGTCTCTCGGGAAGAGAGATGGGACCCACGGTGCTCATTTTTGCTGGCATTCATGGAGATGAATCGGGAGGATACCTCACAGCGGATCGGTATGTTGGCCTGAGATTGCTGAAAGGGAATCTGATCATCGTCCCCCGGCTCAATCTCTATGCGATTTTAACAGGAAAACGGACCGGTCTGAGCGGGGGAGATATGAATCGAAAATTTTATCCCTCTATGGAAAACAACGATCCCGACGAGAAGATCGTTCGTTTAGCCAAGTCCCTCATGGATCAGGCGGATATCATCCTCAACCTCCACCGGGGTTATGGGTTTTACTCACCGATCTGGATCGATCAGACCCGAAATCCTATCCGGTGGGGACAGTGCAACGTCATCGATATCTCGACCTTCAATCTCCCTGATGGGGAGAGGTTATATCTTGAGAATTTTGCTAAGGAAGTGGCCCAAAAGATCAATTCAAAGTTGATTGATAAAAGATACCATTTCCATGTGAACAATACCAATACCTTCAGCGAAAGGTCATTCCGTAAGGAGCAGAGGAGATCGCTGACCTACTATGCCTTGGCCTATAAGCATAAGATGGCATTTGGCATTGAAGCCACCAAGAACTGTTCCCTCGCTGAGGGCGTCGGTTATTTATCATTGGCCGTCAATGCGATGCTGGAGAAGGCTGGTATCAGGGCCGAGGCCTTCCCTTCCATTTTTACAAAGGTGATTGTAGAGGAGTTAAAAAGAAATGAGGAGTTTTCAGGCCTGAGAGTAAAAATCAATGGTGTTGAAAGAGTCATCCCGCGAAAGAGCGAGATCCTTTTAACTCAAGGTGACCGGTTCCAGATCGTTTCCGTCGAAGCGAATCACTCCCGTGGCTGGTATCCCTATTTGTCAGGTTCCAAATTGTATAACGGCATCGGGAAAGTTTTCTCCGTCACACAGAATGATCAACTGATTCTTCACAAGTATGGAAAGAGAGTGGCCGTCTTCAATATCTTGGTAAGGGAGGATATGCCTTTCCCCACAGAAGCAGGGATTTGATACCGTCTCGACCCATCCGACGGGTTGAAGAGAGAGAAATGGTTCGATATCAGGATGAGGATGAAAGAGAGAGGATTTCTTGGAGAGAGATCGATCGAAGGAAGGATCGGCCGTATGCGGCCAGAGAGACGCCTCAGGTTCGAGAGAAGTCGCGTCGGTCCGAATGGATGAAGAGACATTATCATAAGGAGGTTGACAAGCTTTTCATGGGGAAGAAGGGAACGAAAAAACATCAAAAGGCTCGAGATGACATTGATCGTTACCACGGCACCGATCAGTTCGAGGCAGCGGTCAAGGTCTATTTGGATCAGTATGGCTTACCCGATGACTGGAACACGCTCTCCCTCCTATTAGATTATTCAGATTCTGAGAAGGTTTTGGAGGCCCTCGCCGCGATGAAGAACCTTTATGACGCCAGGACGCCGGTGGAAAAACAGGGCTTCAAAGCGAAGGTGGACATTTTGGCGATGACCGCTCGGGATCGCGATCTGAGAGAATTTGCTGAGGAGATGCTCCAGACGTTATGATGTTGCTTAAGGAGTAAAGGTGTTTAGTTTATTAGGTTAGGGTATATCATGTGTTTACATCTTTAGACCAACCCCGTACAGGGCTAAGCGCTTAGCGTATTTTATTACGGGAGGGCTTTCTTTCGAGGGTTTTCTTCAGAATTTTCGAAGAGACGGTACTTCGCCGCTTTTGGCCCAACCGCTCGAACCTCTTGTACTCTCCATACTTACCGAATCGGCCACCTCTTCCCATTGGCCTTTGAAATCCCTATTCTTTGCACCCTGCCCTGAACGAGTCCGGTTCAGGACTTGGCCTATACCAGAATCCATTTAGACCTCTGCCTTGGGAGGAAGCCTCATAAACTTATCCAAGAGATCTTCGAGACGGTTCTTATCCCACCCGGCATAGGTCTCCCTCCCCTCGATAATAAAGGTGGGATAGGTTCGAATGCGATGGCGAAGGGATTTATAGATTCCCATAGGAGAATGGATATCGATGAGTTTGATGAGGAGACGATGTCTATAGAGACGTCTCAATTCTCGGATCCACTCGGATAGTCTAAGAAGCTCTTCTCTTAAGTCCGAAGGATATTCGTCGATCTCTCTCCAATGGAATTTTTGGTCAAGACGTGCCTGACGAATGAGGATTCTGTAATGGCGGCAGTAATCAAACGTGCTGAGTACTTTGGTGACAATTTCCAGTATGACGGGTCTCACGATTTTTCTCCTGAAATCTAATTCTTGAATAACACAATAGCTAAGAAAATTGCAAATGCGAGGGACTTCTTTTTATGGCTTTGGGGTCAGAAGAGGCAGGATAAGAGCTAAAACTTGTAGTAGGTTAATTCCCGGGAATAGTACTTTACCTTATCGACCATATTCTCCTGTTCCTTTATTGTCATTGGCTGAAAAGAGCGTGCGATGCGAGCGTTCATCTCAAGTTGTTCCATCGTTTGGCAGCCAACCACCACTGTTGAAATGGGTTGGGTCAAGGCGAAACGGAGGAAATTCTCTACCGATTCGGCTCCAAAGATCTTGGCACAAACCCCTCGGGAAAGGGTCTTCATGCCGAGGATCCCTGTCCCTTTTGCTTCCGCCTTTGGGAGGATCTCTTTGAGGAAAGGCCGATAGTGATGCTCGGCTGGATTAACGGGAATGAGCACTGCATCAAAGGGGAACAGATCGAGTGCTCTCGAGAGAACGGCAGGGCTTCGATGGCCAGAGATGCCGATCCATTTGACCAGTTTATTTCTCTGGGCTACTTCAAAGGCTTTGACCGCTCCTTTCGGTTCGAAGAGCAGGTCGAGATCTTGCATGGTTCTGACATCGTGGACCATCCATAAATCGAGAAAATGGGTTTTCATGTTTTTGAGTGTTGTCTCGAGATGCTTTAACGTACCAGCAGCTGTCCGTTCATGGGATTTGCTGGTCAAGAATATCTCTTTTCTTCTCTCTTCAAGGGCTATTCCGTAGTAGGATTCGCTCGCACCATAGGCTCGAGCCGATTCGAAATAGGTGATCCCTAAGTCGATGGCCCGATGGATCAAAGAAACGGCAGCCTCTTCTCGATCGAAGGATCTCAGTATCCCTTCCCCTCCAAGTCCAAGGATCGAGATCTCCACCCCAGTCTTTCCCAGTGGTCTTTTTGGAAGAGGACCCTCTTCTCCCATCCTGCCCACCACTCCTTTTCAGTTCTTAAATGCTTTCCTTAGCATGAATTTATGGAGGATTCAACACCTCTTCCTAGCCTCGGACGACTTCACAGCCTTTGAGATGACTTCTTGAGAGCTCTGAAGAACTACGACACGCTCTCCCGAATAGAGATTTCTGGACTTTTTCAGAAATCTCTTCTTGTTAAATTTTATTGACTATTTCAAAGAGGTTTAATAGACTATGCTCAAATTCAAGCTCCCTTGCTTCCTTCTCAACATTTAAACTCGATGCCTTTAGAAAAAGGAGGTCTCTGTGAGTCCCGTGAAGCGGTCTACAAGGAGTAAGAGAGAAGAGAAGGGTCTGCGCCCCCGGAAGGGTGTGGTTGCCATTGAAAAGAGAGAACATCCCAGATTCAATGTTGAACTCCCCCTCGATTATGTTCGAATAGACGCCATGGAAAATTATGGAGGAATTGTCGCCAATGCGAGTGAATTGGGGATACTCGTCTACTTACCTGAAAAAATGGAGATCGGGAGTGTCTTGAAAATTGAAATCTTCTATGCAAAGGGGTTAAAACTTGACTCGATCCGAGCCATTGCAAGGGTGGTTTGGTATGATTTGCCTGCAAGAAGAAGCTGGGGGGAACACCGATACGGATTGCAGTTTGAATCCATCGACATGCGAAACTTCCGCAAATTGCAAAACCTATTGAAAGAGGTAGGGAAAACTAAGGACCTGGAAGGGAAAGGTTGAAAAGCAAGTGATCGGAAGGCAAACGAAAACCCCATCTCTGAGGAGGAATGGGGTTTTTATTTATTTGGTGGAGCTGATGGGGATCGAACCCACGACCTCATGAATGCCATTCATGCG
>CAZFJD010000080.1:10076-11706 GCA_964518775.1 uncultured Syntrophaceae bacterium | reverse complement strand
ATCGAAGACGTCGTTTTCGATCTTTTCGATAGCCTCCAGCCCGTCTTGAGCGACTCCGACGGAGAAACCTCCGAGTTGAGAAAGGCCTTTCTTCAAAATGTCCCGGACTGGGGCCTCGTCATCGACCACCAGTATTTTCATCGTCTCCACCTGTTTCTCCTCATGCCTACTTCTATCAGAAATCACAATCAAAATCAATAAAGATGATCTGCAGAGGTCGCTTATCATTGCCACCAGATAGGATTTTTCAAGATTTGACATCTCACCAATTTTTTTGTATGAATATATTAAAAAAGATCGCTAGGGGAGCTGATTAAGCTGAGAGTCTTCGCCTGATCAGGCCGGAGAGACCCTACGAACCTGTTTGGGTAATTCCAGCGAAGGGAAGCGGAGAGAAGGGAAAGCCGTAATGCCTCCATTGGAATTGCGGCTTTTTTATTTGCTCATGTGTTTGTCATTCCTGAGAAAGCAGGAATCCATATATTTTGGCTCCCTCTTTTCACACGGACGAGCCTGGATTCCCCTGCCTACCGGCGGGCAGGCGTTTCTACGGGAATGACAGAATAGGATCAAGGTAACTAAAAGGTTATTTGTTTAAACCGCTTAGGAGGTTCCTATGGTGCTTGACGAAAAGATGATCACTCGGGCGATTATTGATCGGTACTTCGAGAAATTGAAAGAGAATCTATCGGTCGATGTGGCTATTGTCGGCGGAGGGCCATCGGGTCTTGTCTGTTCCTATTTTCTGGCCAAGGACGGGTTTAAGGTCACCCTCTTCGAGAGAAAGCTCTCGATTGGAGGCGGAATGTGGGGCGGAGGCATGATGTTCAATGAGATCGTCGTCCAGGAGGAAGGGAAGAGGATCCTCGATGAGTTTGGGATTCGATCCCATCCCTACGGAGAAGGCTACTACACTGCTGACTCGATCGAGGCCATCTCAACCCTCTGTTCGAAGACGATCAAGGCTGGAGCAACCGTTTTCAATCTCACCAGTGCTGAGGATCTCATCCTTCGGGAAAACCGCGTGACCGGGCTTGTTCTCAACTGGACAGCCGTGGAGATGGCCAATCTCCATGTCGATCCTCTGACCGTTCAATCGAAATTCGTTGTTGATGCCACGGGCCATGGCACTGAGGTTGTGGCCATTCTCCAGAGGAAGAATGAGGTGAGGCTTTTTACTGACACAGGCAAGATCGTAGGCGAGCGCTCGTTATGGGCGGAGGCGGCTGAGAGGGATACGATGCGAAATACACGGGAGGTCTTTCCCGGACTCTATGTGGCCGGCATGGCAGCCAATGCAACCTTCGGATCGTATCGAATGGGTCCGATCTTTGGAGGAATGCTCCTTTCGGGCCAAAAGGCAGCCAAATTGATTATAGAGGAGTTGAAGAGAAAATAATTGATTTCACCCCCACCCTCACCCTCCCCCATCAAGGGGGAGGGACTCTTGAAATCGGATTGCTCCTCAAAAATCCCCTCTCCCCTGGCGGGAGAGGGGATAGGGTGAGGGGGATAAGCAAAGGAGATCAAGATGAAGCGAATACTGACGATTGCTGGTTCAGATTCTGGAGGAGGAGCAGGGATTCAGGCGGACTTGAAAGCGATCACCTTACTTGGCGGTTACGGAATG
>CAZFJD010000080.1:0-10066 GCA_964518775.1 uncultured Syntrophaceae bacterium | reverse complement strand
AGCGTCCTCACTGCCCTCACCGCACAGAACACCTTAGGCGTTCAGGCGATCCATGAGGTACCTGCTTTATTCGTTGAGAGCCAGATCGATTCTGTTCTCTCCGACATTGGTGCCGATGCCATCAAGACAGGAATGCTGGCCAATGCGGAGATTGTCACAGTCGTCGCTAAGAAAATTCGAGAATATAAAGTTGAGAAAGTCGTGGTGGACCCTGTGATGGTGGCGAAGAGCGGAGATCCTCTTCTTCGAAAAGATGCCCGGGAGATGCTGATGAAGCGATTGATCCCTGTTTCGATGGTGGTCACACCAAACCTTATGGAGGCATCGGTTCTCGCCGGACTAAAGGTGAGGTCCATCAAAGAGATGAAGAGGGCGGCTTGTCGAATTTATGAGTTGGGAGCCAAGTACGTGGTGGTAAAAGGAGGCCACTTAAAAGAAAAGGCAATCGATCTCCTCTATGACGGAAAGAGATATGATGAGATAGAGGGTTCAAGGATCGAAACAAAGAACACTCACGGAACGGGCTGCACCTTTGCCTCAGCGATCGCAACGTTCTTGGCCAGAGGCGATACTGTTTCCGAGGCGGTAAGAAAGGCAAAGATCTTCACCACCATGGCCATTCAGTACAGCCTCAGCCTTGGAAAAGGGACGGGCCCGACCAACCCGTCTGCTTATGTCCTGAGAGAGATGGGGCGATACCGAGTGATCCAGGAGTTAAAGAAGGCGATCGATATTTTAAAGGAGGAGAAGCTGGGACACCTTATTCCAGAGGTTTCTTCCAACTTTGGTTACGCACTTCCAAATGCAGAGGGGTTTGGGGATGTCGCTGCCTTTCCAGGGAGGATCATCCGGATGAGAGATAGGGTAGCGACTCTCAGTGATCCAGCATTCGGCGCTTCCCAGCACATCGCCAATATTATCCTCACGGTCATGAGATTCGATCCAGAATATTGTTCAGCTATGAACCTCCGATACTCGAAAGAGAACGTTGCTCAGCTCAGAGAAAGGGGCTTTGTGGTTGGCCATTTTGATCGCAGGTTTGAACCGAGGGGGGTGAAGCAGAAAGAGGGCTCTTCGTTGGAGTGGGGTGTTGGAGAGGTCTTACGAAAGATGAAGCGGGTGCCTGACTTCATCTATGACGAAGGCGATGTGGGGAAGGAGCCGATGATCCGGGTCTTGGGAAGAAACCCTGTTGAAGTGGTGGAGAAAATATTGAAGGGAGTAGGCAGAAGGCAGTAAGCAGTAAGCAGAAAACCTCAATAGAATGCAGAAGGCAGGCACAAAAAAGTAGGCAGAAAGCGGTCCAATGTTTATTTGCTTCCTTCTGCGTTCTGCTTTCTGCATTGTGCCTACTTTAATAGGAAAGAAGGTGATGGTATGACTCAAAAAATTGAGGCTCAGAAGGGAATCATTACGAAAGAGATGGAAGTTGTCGCAAAGGAGGAAGAGGTCCCGTCTGAATGGCTTCGGGAAAAGATCGTCTCTGGTCGAATCGTCATCCCAGCCAATCGAAACCATCGAGGGGTGAAACCTGTAGGGATCGGGGAAAGGCTCCGGATCAAGGTGAATACGAACATCGGAACCTCCTCTGATCATGTCGATTTAGAAGAGGAGCTAAGAAAGCTCGAAGTTTCAATCGAGGTTGGAACCGATACGGTGATGGACCTAAGCACCGGTGGGGATATCGATGCGATCCGAAAGGAGATCATCCGCCATTCTTCCATTCCTGTAGGAACCGTTCCGATTTATGAGGCAGCCATTGAGGCTGTAAGGCGTAGGAAAGCCTTGGCTAAGATGGAGGTGGAAGATATTTTCGAAGTGATTGAGCGTCAGGCAGAAGAGGGTGTCGACTTCATCACGGTCCATTGCGGAGTGACCCGCAATGCTGTGGAGCGGTTGAGGCGATGTCGTCGACTCATGGGAGTGGTCAGCCGGGGCGGTTCCTTCCTCATCGAATGGATGATTTATAACGGTCAAGAAAATCCACTCTACGAGCACTTTGATCGACTCTTAGGAATTGCCAAAGAGCATGACGTCACCTTGAGTTTGGGAGATGGATTGAGGCCGGGCTCCTTGGCGGATGCCACAGACCGACCGCAGGTGGAGGAGACGATCGTCCTTGGGGAATTGACGGAGAGGGCATGGGCAGAGGGCGTTCAGGTGATGATTGAAGGACCGGGCCACGTCCCTCTCGATCAAATTGAGGCGAACGTTCTTTTGGAGAAGCGATTGTGCAAGGGCGCCCCTTTCTATGTTCTGGGGCCGTTGGTGACCGATATCTCTCCGGGATATGATCACATCACCTGTGCCATTGGTGGTGCCATTGCAGGAAAGACAGGAGCCGATTTCTTATGTTATGTGACGCCTTCCGAACACCTGAAGTTACCTTCTGTGGAAGATGTGAGAGAGGGGGTAATTGCAACAAGGATTGCTGGCCATGCCGCAGACATTGCTCGGGGAAATCGGAGAGCATTTCAAAGGGACTTTGAGATGTCGAAGGCTCGAAAAAGTTTTGATTGGGAGAGACAGATCGAACTTTCCATTGATCCATCGAAGGCGAGACGGTATCATGAAGAAGGGAGGTCTGGTGAAAAGGATGTCTGTACCATGTGTGGAGAGTTCTGCGCCATCAAAAGGGTGAAGGACTTCTTTGAAAATGCATCGGAATAGCCAATGGCAGAGGGTAATGAATAAACGATCAACCGTAAGCTATTAGCTACTAAACTATCCGCCAACTGGAGAAGGGGGGAATGGCGATGAAGAAGAAATTGGTGAAAAAGCAGCCAGCAAAAAAGAAGGTGGTGAAAGTTAAGAAACCAGCGAAGAAGGATGAATTGGGTGAGCTGAAGCAAGGGATGGCGAAGTTAAAGAGGGAGTCGAATACGAAGATCAAGACATTGGAATCGAAGGTGAGAGAGGTCACCCAAGACCTTGAAAAGAAGGAAGCAGAACTGAACCGATTAAGGGATGAGGCCGAATACAAAAATAAACAGTTGGCCTCAAAAGATATGGAGATGGTGAGCTATAGGAAGGTGACCGAGGAGAAGATTTTTCAACTCGAAGCCAAGGTAAAAGAGTTGGAAGGAAAGGTCCGAGAAACCTCTGCCTAAGGAAGACGCCTGGGAGATCCGATTTTGGATTTCAAGACTTCTTGCCACATTTTATAGCTCCCTTTATCATCTGCTCGAAATATTGAGGCTGTTGAGCTTGACTTGTTTTTTGCCTCTCTTTTTCTGAAATGGGATTACTTTTTCAAAATATCGTGGACGCTTTGGGATAACTGCTTGATATCGAATGGCTTCTGAATAAAAGCACTGCATCCCTTCTCCAAAAGTTTGGCCGCCTCATTATTGATGCTGTAGCCACTGGAGAGGAGAACTTTTACATTTGGATTGATCTTTTTCAAGTGGTCAAAAACTTCGCCACCTCCCATTCTTGGCATGATCATATCGAGGATGACCAGATCGATGGAGGTGTGATATTTCTGATATATTTCAATCGCCTCATTTCCGCTTCGGGCGGTCAATACTTCATAATCCATAAACTTTAAAAATCTTTGACCGATGTCTAAGACCGAATCTTCATCGTCAACCAAGAGGATGGTTCCTGTTCCTTTAATAACGGTATTTGCCGTTTTCGTTCTCTCCGGGGTTTTTTTATCAGACGCTGGAAGATAGATCTTGAAGGTGGTCCCGTATCCTAATCTCGATTCCACATCGATATATCCATCATGCCCTTTAACGATACCATAGACCGAAGCCAACCCAAGGCCGGTGCCCTTGCCGAGTTCTTTTGTGGTAAAGAAAGGTTCGAAGATATGCTCCAGGGTTTTAGAGTCCATTCCGATGCCTGTATCTCTCACGCTCAACATGACGTATCGGCCTGGTTTCGGGACATAAAATTTACTTCTCATCTCCTCGTGAGTAGCATTGGCTGTTTTCAGGAAAAGATCTCCCCCATAGGGCATGGCATCGGCAGCATTGACCATGAGATTCATCAAGACCTGTTCGATCTGCCCTTGATCCGCCTCAATTAAGAATAAGTTGTCCGCAAGTTCCCGCTGGATCGTAATCTCCTTTCTCGTTCTTCCAAAGGCCTCAGAGGTTTCTTCGATTAATGAATTTAGATGAATGGGCCGAACCTCATATCTCCCTTTCCGAGCATATCCGAGAAGCTGGCTCGTCAGCTTCGATCCGCTTTGTACCTTATTTTCGATATTCTTCAGCATGTCATAATGGGGATGTGAGGATGCAATCTCCAAAAGCATCAAGGAGACATACCCTTGGATCACCATCAGCAGATTATTGAAGTCGTGGGCGATCCCACCGGCTAGGGTCCCAATGGCTTCCATCTTTTGTGCCTGGAGAAGCTGAGCCTCCATCCGCTTTCGCTCACTCACATCATTGAGGATGACGATCACGGTCTTCCCCTTTTCGTCGGAAATGGGGGAGAGGCTTAGCGAGATCTGTTTGCCATCGATCATCAGAGGAAAATCTTTGATGACGACGTGGGGTTGGGTATCTGTGGAGATGAGGAGATCTTCGATCGATCGATGTTCTCTTTTTGGAAGCAGGGTGGTGAGATTCGAGCCCAGTAATTTGTCTTCGGGGATGTTGATCAAGGAGATGGCGGCAGGGTTGGCGTAGACGATTCTTCCTTCGGGAGTCGTCTCTAAAATTCCTTCGGACATACTTCTTAAGACAACCTCAAAGTGTCTTTTGACGGAAAGCAACTCCTTCGTAATTTGGCGGGGATGGATATTCTCAATCCCAAGGATCCGGTCCGACAAGGAAGTCGAGGGGGCTTGATCGAATTGATCCAATACCGAAAGAATATGTTTTGACATCTCGTTGATGGGTCCTTTGGCAATACAGGCATTGGCTCCAAAGGAAGTGACATCGACCTTCTGCTCTGCCGCAACGGCTGAGAATACGACCAGGATGACATCTTTGAATTTAGGTATCCTACGAATCATTTGACATAGTTTCTCTCCATTAATATTGGGCATGATCAAGTCAGTGAATATGGCATCCAGGGTTTCCGTTCTTAAAATATCTAAGGCAGATAGGCCGTTTTCTGCGGTCAACACCTGATATCCCTTTTTTTGAAGCAATTGGGCCAAGAGTTTCAACATGACAGGGTGGTTATCCACTACCAATATCTTCTTGAGCATTTCATCAACCCCTTTCGGTCATGACACCTGGTATTTGGCGAGGGTCTCGGCAATCAGATCGACTTCCTCTTTGATCTTTTGAACCATTTCGGCAGCGTCATCCAAACGATTGTCACGAGCGTCCATCTCCATTTTTTTTGCAGCGTCGAATATCACCATGAATCCGAGATTCACTGCGGCACCCTTTATAGAGTGAGCGTATTTCGCTACATGTAAAGTCTCTCTTTTTTCAATGGCGGACTGCAATTTCATGAGATCGGAGAGGCAGGTCCTCACGAAAAGATCGGTCATCTCTACGAATTCGCCTTCCTCCATTTCTAAATTTTCAGCCCTTTCCTTAAGATTCATACTCCCTCCTGTCGGGGAACCCAATTCTTTAGCATTTCGGAGAGGGTCTCTCTCTTGATCGGCTTTGCAATATAATCATCCATGCCGGCCTTGAGACATTTTTCCCTATCCCCCTCCATGGCATGGGCGGTTATTGCGATAATGAGCGTGTGCCCGGAGTCTTCTTCGCGACGACGAATCTCCGCAGTGGCTTCGTAACCATCCATCTCAGGCATCTGACAGTCCATGAACACAAGATCGTACTTCAATTTTTCCATTCTCTCAATCGCTTCGGCTCCATTGGAGGCCACGTCCACTCGGCAACCCAGTTTTTCCAGCATCTTGACTGTCATCTTCTGATTGACCACATTATCCTCCACCACGAGCACGTGCGCGCGAAGGGATTTTTCCTCTTTTTGGGGCTGGCGTGCTTCCGCCGTCTGTGATTCAGCCAGGGTATGGCGGGTGATGAGTGGGGTTGTGAGCCCTCCTTTCCATGCTCCCCAGACAGCAGACAAGGCCTCCAAAACCTGAGAGGGAGAAAGCGGTTTAACCAGGTAGGCTGAAAATCCGGCCTCCTTGACGCGCTTCGCATCGCCCCGTTGTCCGACAGAGGTGAGCATCACGAGCAACGTCTCGTGGATCGCAGGGTCTTTTTTAATCATCCGGCCGAGTGCTTCCCCATCCATGTCAGCCAGATAGTAATCAAGAATTGCAATCCGGTAGGGATCGTGGACTGCGTCTGCTTCCAGAAGAGCCCTCATTGCTTCACCGCCCGTAGCAAAGGCACTCGTCCGGATGCCCCAACTTGAGAGCTCTTCACCGAGCACCTTGCAACTGATCTTATTGTCATCTGCGATCAATATCCGCACTCCCGTCAAGTCTGATCGAGGAAGCGGAGGAGCGGTGTCTTGAACATCTAACGGTAGTGGAAGCATGAACCAAAAGGTCGAGCCTTGGCTTAACCGACTGCTGACGCCAATCGTGCCTCCCATCAACTCGACCAACTGTTTTGAGATCGCAAGTCCCAATCCGGTTCCGCCATATTTGCGTGTGGTGGAAGCATCCATTTGAGTAAATTTCTCGAAAATATTATCTTTCTTATCCTCGGAAATCCCGATTCCAGTATCCTCAATTGAAAATCGCACGCGTGGGTTGGTGTCCGTTCCCTTCTCATTTTCGACACTGATGAGCACGTGGCCTTTTTCTGTAAATTTGATGGCGTTTCCAATCAAATTGATCAGCACCTGGCGAATGCGGCCTGGATCACCCATGAAACGCTGGGGGCACTCCGGAGCATAGCGGAGAATCAATTCGATCCCTTTCTCCTCCGCTCGGACGGCCAAGAGTCCTACAACCCCTTTTACCGTTACCTGTAAATCAAAGGGGATAGGTTCAAAGGCCAACTTTCCTGCCTCCATCTTCGAGAAATCGAGAACCTCGTCAATAATGGTCAGAAGATGGTCAGCCGATTGGTATACCGCTTCTGCATACTCCCGTTGCTCAGGGGTTGATTCTGTTTCTAACAAGAGAGTGGAGAAGCCCATGATGGCATTCATTGGGGTTCGGATTTCGTGGCTCATATTTGCCAGGAATTCGGATTTTGTATTGGCAGCGGCTTCGGCCATTTCCTTTGACTTTTTCAACTCTTCCTCAGAGCGCTTGATCGAGAGAAAGAGAGGTGCGATGGAGGCGATCCCCACAACCATAATCACAGAGATGGCAATGGCCACCAATTCGTCTGACAAATCCGGAGGAATTAACAGATCTCCGGACAACGATCGGTATAAGGTGATGGAGTGCCGGAATGCTATGAGAAGGAGGGCAGTCCCGATCAATGTCCATGCCCTCCGCTCCTTGGTGATGCGGATCAATTTCAAGACCAAAAAGACTGCTATGAATTGGAGTAGAATAGAAATCCCTAAGACGAGGTTTACATGCATCTCGTCATTCTCCTCATCTACTTTCCTTCCCCAACACGCTTGACTATGCGCGGAAAAAGATATTGAATTGAACGGATTTGTTATGTTCTTTCACCAGTTTTTCAAGATATGTGCCAAAAGACCCGGAAAGTTTTCGATTTTACAGACCAATTACTTCAGTCCCACCCGATATCGTTTCAATAAATCTCAGATTTATCCTTAGTTCTCTGGGCAGTATGGAGGATGCCCGAGTTTATTTTTCTTTGAAAATCAATGAGTTAGTTGTAGCATACTGGTTTAAAGAAGAAAGGGAGATATGAGGTTGGTTAATGCCTATTTAAGGGGATAGTTCCGTGGATACTGATAATAGAGGTCGGAGCGGGAGGCTTTTCTGAGCGCGTTCACGATTCAATTCAAATCATTATTGACTACTTGATGTTTCAAAAATTAGGTACTCATGGGTGACAATTTGTCAAATTAATTATATGAGATTTCTGAAAAAGTCCGGAAATCTCTGATTACGCTGATTAGGACCGATTACACAGATACGAGATGCATTGAAAAGTCAGTAAAATCTGTGTAATTCTCTTTTGAAACCTGTGTAATCAAGAGAGCGTGGAGTAGTTTTTCAGAGCTCTCTATATCTTTCTACGTAGATACGACGTCTGGAAATATCCTGTGGAAATTCGAAAGCGTACACTTATATTTCGCCCAGGTAGGCCTTTCGAACCATCTCATTCTGCCATAAATTATCAGCCGTATCGCTGAGCACAATCGTACCTGTTTGAAGTACGTAGCCACGGCTTGAGACTTGCAATGCCATCCGCGCATTCTGTTCCACCAGGAGAATAGTTGTGCCACTGTCGTGCAGTTGCCGAATCGTTGAGAAGATATTATCTACCAATACCGGTGCCAAACCCATCGAAGGTTCATCCATTAATAGGATGCTTGGATTCGCCATCAGTGCTCGACCCGTAGCCAGCATCTGCTGCTCTCCACCGCTGAGCGTACCGGCCACCTGTTTTCGTCGCTCTTTCAGTCTGGGGAAGAGAGCAAAGACGCGCTCCATATTTTCATTGATGAGCCGTTGATCGTTAATGGCGAAAGCACCCATCTCCAGGTTCTCCGTAACCGTCAACCGGCCAAAGACGCGGCGTCCTTCAGGAACCTGGACTACTCCTTTGGCAACAATCTCGTGTGGAGGGTAACGGGTAAGGTCTTCATCGTTAAGTCGGATGGACCCCTGGCGTGGTCGCAATAAACCACTCATGGTTTTGAGCGTGGTGCTCTTGCCCGCTCCATTCGCCCCGATCAGAGTTACAATCTCCCCTTTATCCACAGTGAGCGAGACACCTTTAAGGGCATGAATGTTTCCGTAGTAGGTATGCACATTTTCAGCTTCAAGCATTGCCATAGTTCGAAACCGGTGTAAAATATTAGCATAGCGCAAAGAGCGCATAGCGAAGTCGAATTAAGTTTAAAGAAAAAACGCTATGCCCTATGCTCCATGCGCTTCAATTGCGCTTCCTCTCCCCAAATAGGCCTCGATGACCTTGGGATCTTTCTGAATTACGGCTGGGGTTCCTTCTGAAATCTTTTTTCCGTAGTCCAATACGGTCACTATTTCGGAGATCCCCATCACCACTCTCATCTGATGCTCAATGAGAAGAATCGTAATACCCAATGCATCACGCAAGTGCTGAATAAAGTCCATCATTTCTTGTGTTTCACGTGGGTTCATGCCAGCGGTCGGTTCATCAAGGAGCAATAATTTGGGTCGGGCGGCCAGAGCACGGCCGATTTCAAGTCGTCGCTGATCGCCATAAGGAAGGTTCTTTGCCAAAAAATCGCCCTTGCCGGCTAAGTTGACGAATCGGAGCAAACGCCGCGCTTCCTCCACAGCTATTTTCTCTTCCTGTCGGGTTGCCGGTAACTCCAAAACAATACCAAAGAATCCTGCTTTCAAGTGACTATGCAACCCCACCAGAATGTTCTCCATCGCTGTCAGATTAGGAAAGAGACGAATGTTCTGATAGGTACGAGCAATCCCGAGACGGACGATTTGATCGGGCAACAGGCCGACCAGCGAATGGTTGTTGAAGAAGATTTCTCCGACTTCAGGCCGGTAAAAGCCGGTCACGCAATTAAAAAAAGTGGTCTTGCCAGCACCATTTGGCCCGATGATGCTGTGAATGCTGTTTTCTTGGATCTCCAGGTCCAATTCATCTACAGCAACGAGCCCGCCAAATCGTTTCGTTGCTTTGTTTGCAGTAAGGATAGCCATCAAATTCTCCTACTGGCCGGATGCGGGGGCTTCGTCTCGCGATGCTTGTTTGGTCTCAACCAATTCGTCCCCGTGTAACTCGCGACGTCGTATTTCTGATGGCCAGAGCCCCTCTGGTTTGAGGAGCATCATGGCCACCAGAGCAGCGCCATAAACCAGAAGCCGATACTCAGCAAACTCCCTCAACAGCTCAGGCAAACCAACGAGGGCAATGGATCCGACGATCACACCAGGAATACTTCCCATCCCTCCTACAATGATGAGACAGATGATATTAATGGAAATCATTACATTAAAACTATGGGGATAGACTGAGCTGAGTTTGCTGGCAAAGATGGCACCGCTTAGAGCAGAGAAGGC
>CAZFJD010000079.1:5903-11713 GCA_964518775.1 uncultured Syntrophaceae bacterium | reverse complement strand
AACATCGCTATCGAGGATTCGGACATCCTCAGATGTGGCACATCCCAAAAGCAACAGGCCTGCGCTGAGGACAATCCATCCACTCGTCCACTTGAAGGTTCTCAAATTCTCGTCCCCCAATAGAGATTCCTCAAGGAGGTCTTCGCTCCTTGAGAAAGCCTACCCTTTATTTGGATGTAATGACCGTGTGGGCCCTGCGGTTCTTCGCCCACGCTTCTTCGTTATGGCCGGGATCCTCGGGCCTCTCCTCCCCATAGCTGATCGTGGAGATACGATCTGCAGCAATGCCCAGGGAGAGGAGATACTTCTTTGTGCTATTGGCCCTTCTCTCTCCAAGGGCGAGATTATACTCATTCGTTCCCCTTTCATCACAATGGCCTTCGATCTGGATTTTCACGTTGAGAAATTTCTGTAAGAGAGCAGCATTTTGCTTTAAGATCTCCGCATCGCCCGGCCGAATCTCATATTTATCAAAATCGAAATGAATATCCTTTAAGAGTTTACTTTCGAGAACCTCCCCTTCGATGCCAGGATATCTTTTTGCCACAATACTCTTCTCAAATTCTTTTCTGGCTGCTTCTTCCTTAGCCTTCTCTTCCTTCACCTTTAATGCCTGCTCAGCCTCAAGCTTGGCAACCTTCTCTTTTGCAACAACAAGTTCCTTCTCAGCCGCAGCAGCTGCTTCTTTCTTGGCCTCCAGCTCTTTCTCCAAGGCCTTTCTGGCTTCCTCCTCTTTTGCTTCTTTCGCTACTCGTTCGGCTTCAGGCTTCACTGGTCGTTCTCTTTCCGGTGCCAATTCTTCTGCCTTCTTTAAGGACGGTTCTTCTTTCACTACGGTTTTCTTGGGACATCCTGTTAGGATGAGACCAATGCAAAGAACAAAAATTAGAATACCAGTACTTTTTCTAATCATGGTGGCCCTCCTTATAATAGTTTAATTCTTCATCCTATTCAAATCGCTTTGACCAGGATGGACTCGACTCACCTCCTTTCGATTGGGTTAACGGTCTTTGATTGAACCCGTTGGCATTCATAATAAAGATTTTCGGTCCTCCCATCCGATTTGAACTGAAGGCAATGTAACGTCCATCCGGAGACCAACAAGGGCTTTCATTATGTCCGGAATTGGATGTCAGTCTTTGAAGCCCGTTTCCATCAATGCCAATGGTAAAGATTTCGAAACGACCTCCCACCCTGCCGCAAAAAACGATCAGGTCCCCTTTTGGGGACCAAGAAGGGTTGGTATTATAACTTCCCTCATAAGTCAAGCGGCGGACATCCGACCCATCCTTTAACATTGTGTAGATCTGTGGAGAACCCGATCGGTCTGAGACAAAAGCGATCTTTTGTCCATCAGGAGACCATGTGGGTGAGGCCTCATTCCCTTGGCTTTTGGTAACTTTCTTTGGGTTACTACCATTGGCATCAATGAGGAAAATGTCCGATTTTCCCTCCATTCCCAACATGAGAGCGATCTGTTTCGCATCCGGGGACCAGGAGGGTGAAGCGTTCAGCCCTGAGTAGTAGGAGAATCGTTGAAGATTTTTTCCATCTATATCGATGAGGTAAACGTCTGGATTTCGTTTAAGATAGGAGGTAAATGCAATCTTTTTATTATCAGGAGTCCAGGTTGGCGAAAGGTTGATGGATTGATTTTGAGTGATCTGTTTGATATCGGCACCATCGAAATCGGCGATGAAGATCTCCTTACTTGCCCCCTGGAGCACTGCGTAGGCGATTTTCGTATTGTTGACCCCTTTCTCTCCTGTGACCTGAAGGATGACTTCGTCTGCCATCCGGTGGACGATAGCGCGGAGGCTTTTTAGGTGGCCCTCGTACTGTTTCCCCACGAGGTGTTTCTGTTCCACCAAATCGAAGAGATGAAATTTTATTTTGAGGTTGAGACCCTGCGAATCCAAGAAGGCCTCTCCTGCCAAAAGGATTTCGCCACCTGCAGGCATCCATTCGTGAAGGTAAAGCGTGCTCGGTATCCCTTCTTTCTCCCTGAGGTGCAGAGGGAAATGATCAAAATCAATCACTCTGAAAAACCCGGAGAGGGTGAGATCGTTCGCCAAAATCTCATAAACCTTTGCGGAAAGAGCAGAGGGTGTCCTATCCACGGGTTTCCATTTTGGGAGAACAATCGGGATTTGGACGAAGGTTGGCGAATTGATATCGAGGTAAACCCTTGCTTCTGCAAAGGGGTGGAAAGCAAAAAATAAAAGCATGACTAAAAGAAGGATACGCTTCAACATCTTTCAATCCGGGAAGAAACGGATTCCGATCTCCAGGGTCTTTTCGTTAAATTCTTTGGGAATGGGAGGTAAGGGTTCTGCCTTCTTAATGGCTCGCATGGCCATCTGGTCATACAGGTCATTGCCAGATTTTTTTTCAAACCAAAATTTTTGAATTTTCCCATTCCGCTCTATTATTATGACAATTATGGTCTCCAAGTCAACCATTTCTTTAATAAGATTTTCAGGAATGGTCCATGCCTCTTTGATCTTTGCCCAGATCAAACTGTAGTATTCGTTCAGTATGGACTCTATGTGGGGTAACGTTTTAGGTGGGGAGACCGTTTTGGGTGAGGGGACCGTTGGGACAGGAGGAGGGGCAACCACTTTCGGCTCCTCTACTTTCTCACGGCGTGCCACCCTCTTTTGAATCTCATCGAGAGCAACTTTCCTGCGAATCTCCTCGATCGCCTCTTGAAGGTGTTTCAGTTCTGCCTTCTCCTTTTGAGGTTTCTTTACTTTTTCAACAATGTCATCTTTCTTAGGTTTTTCGATGGGCTTCCGAATTTCTTGCTTCGTTACTGGGGGAGGGCTCGGCTTTTGGATTTCGGGTTCTTGAATTGAAATGGGCATGAGGGTGACAGTGTAGGCAGTGGGCCGAACTTTGATAATGGTGGGCCAGGGGTTGAGGCTGAGAAGGACAACCCATGCGATATGGACCACCACGGAGACCGCCGTGGTTTTCAACAAAGCGCTTCTTTCGTGTCGTCTCGGGGAAGCCATGTCACATCGTCTCCTCTCGATTCCTCCGAAGGAATCGGAGAAATTCTGTTCCAATCGGAGAAAGGCTCCTTCCCCGATGAGAAACGATATAGATCTGCCGAGAGACAGGGTCGAGATCCTCCACGTGGATCCGGGAGAGGACGGCCTGGTTCAGCTCCTCCTCCACAGCCCTTTTGGAGAGGAAGGCAAGGCCCAGTCCCGCCTTTACCGCCTCTTTTACGGAGGAGGTACTTCCCATTTCCATCACGACGTTGAAGTGTTTCAGACTTTTGTTTCTCCTTCTCAATGCTTCTATGACCGCCATCTGGGTTCCTGAGCCCTCTTCGCGAATGATCCAGGGTTCTCTCAACAAATCGGCTAAGCCCACTCTTCTCCTTTTGATCAGAGGATAGTTGGAAGGAGCGATGACAGCGATCTCATCTTCATCATACTTTTCGTACCGGAGGAGGTTGTGATTCAACTTACCACCGATCATCCCAAATTCAACATAGCCCTGTAACACCAGTTGGCAAATCTCTTTCGTATCCGCAATCTTTAGAGAGAGGGTAAAATGAGGATGTTCTTTCTTAAAATTGCCCATCAGTCTCGGAAGAAGATACTCTCCAGGAATCGTGCTTGCGCCCAATGAGAGTTCCCCTCTGATCCCCTGAGAGAAGTCAGTCAAGGCATTGACCAACTCTTTGCGAGTCGAAAGCATTTTCGAAGCGTACTGCAGGAAGACCTCTCCAGCCTTCGTGAGGCGGACTTCCCTGCCGGTTCGATCGAAGAGGCGAAGAGAAAGAGACTGTTCTAACGAGAGGATATGGCCGCTTATTGTCGGTTGAGTCAGAAAGAGATCGTCAGCCGCTTTTGAGAAACTTTTTAGTTCGGCCACCCGGCAAAAGGTTTCCAGATGACGAAAGTCGATGGGCAGTTGCTTTCTTTCCACCGTGCCCAAATATTACTACCCTTTTAATCGGAATTCAAGTAAAAAATAAACTTTTTTTGTAAAATTCAATAGTTACAATATTTCAGGCCTGACCATCCCGGGAAATGAAAAAGGGCTTGGGGTTCGAAGAGAAGCTAAATGTCCCAAGCCCTTTTTTGAATCTCGACTTGCTGCGATCAATCTTAATACATATCACCCATTCCGCCCATTCCACCGCCAGGAGGCATGGGTGGATAAGGAGGTTTCTTTTCCGGCTTTTCAGCCACCAGAGCTTCGGTGGTGATCATCAAGGAGGCTACGGAAGCAGCGTTCTGAAGGGCGAGCCTGACCACCTTTGTCGGATCGATGATGCCGGCCTTGATCATATCCGAATATTCGTCCTTGGCAGCATCAAATCCAAAGGCTCCTTTTTCGTTCTTCACTTTCTCGGTCACCACAGAACCTTCTTGGCCTGAATTGTTAGCGATCTGACGAATGGGTTCCTCGAGGGCCCTCTTCACGATGTCAACACCAATCTTCTTATCTCCCTCCAATTTCAATTTCTCTAATACCGAGAGACAGCGAAGATAAGCCACCCCACCCCCCGGGACGATCCCTTCTTCCACAGCCGCACGGGTTGCGTTCAGGGCATCTTCCACACGGGCCTTCTTCTCTTTCATTTCGGTCTCCGTCGCTGCCCCGACGTTGATCACTGCCACGCCACCGATGATCTTAGCGAGCCGCTCCTGAAGCTTTTCACGATCATAATCGGAAGTCGTCTCGTCGATCTGGACTCGAATCTGTTTGACTCTGGCTTCGATGTCGTCTTTGTCTCCTGCACCGTCGACAATCGTGGTATTATCTTTGTCCACGGTGATGCGCTTGGCCTGGCCTAAGTCACCCAGTTTTATGTTTTCAAGTTTGATTCCAAGGTCCTCTGAAACGACTTTTCCGCCCGTCAGGATACCAATGTCTTCCAACATGGCCTTCCTGCGATCTCCGAAGCCAGGAGCCTTCACGGAACAACATTTGAGGGTTCCACGGAGTTTATTCACCACCAAGGTGGCCAGGGCTTCCCCTTCCACATCTTCAGCGATCACGAGAAGAGGTTTTCCCATCTTTGCGATCTGCTCCAAGACGGGAAGCATATCTTTCATGTTTGAGATCTTCTTTTCGTTGATGAGGATGTAAGGATCATCCAGGACGGCTTCCATCTTTTCCGGATCGGTTACAAAATAGGGGGAGAGATATCCTCGGTCGAATTGCATGCCCTCGACCACATCGAGGGTCGTCTCCATGGCCTTGGCTTCCTCCACCGTGATCACCCCTTCTTTACCGACCTTATTCATTGCCTCGGCAATGATATTTCCAATCGTCTCGTCGTCGTTTGCGGAAATGGTACCGACTTGGGAAATCTCCTTCTGATCCTTGGTGGGTTTGCTTAATTTCTTCAGTTCTTTGACTACCTCATCGACGGCGATATCAATGCCACGCTTCACATCCATCGGATTGGCCCCTGCTGCCACCACCTTCGATCCTTCACGGTAGATCGCCTGGGCCAAGACCGTGGCTGTCGTCGTTCCGTCTCCAGCGGTATCAGAAGTCTTGCTCGCCACTTCCTTCACCATCTGAGCCCCCATGTTCTCAAACTTGTCCTCCAACTCGATCTCCTTTGCCACCGTCACCCCGTCTTTCGTGACCGTAGGGGATCCAAAGGACTTTTCTAATATGACATTTCTACCTTTTGGTCCCAGGGTCACCTTCACCGCATCTGCCAAGATATTGACTCCCCGTAAAATTGAGTTACGGGCCTCCTGATCAAACCTCAGTTCCTTTGCCATTTTCACCTACCTCCATTTCTTTTTGATTTACCCCGTTAGAAATAA
>CAZFJD010000079.1:403-5803 GCA_964518775.1 uncultured Syntrophaceae bacterium | reverse complement strand
GGGTTTACCTTTTGTCATTTTCCTTCGATGATTCCCAAGATATCTTCTTCTCTCATGATGAGATGTTCTTCGCCTTCGATCTTCACTTCTGTACCTGAATACTTGGCAAAGAGAACTCTGTCCCCAACCTTCACGTCAAGGGGAATGACCTTCCCCTCTTCCGTCATCTTTCCCTTTCCAACGGCGAGCACCTTTCCTTCCTGGGGTTTCTCCTTTGCAGAGTCAGGGATAATGATTCCTCCTTTTGTTTTCTCTTCCTCTTCAAGTCGTCTTACGATTACCCTGTCTTGTAACGGCCGAATTTTCATGTCTTACATCTCCTTTCTTTTCCTGCACGATGCAGGACTAACAGAATTTAGATTGAGAATAGGTCTGACGGAAACAATGAAGAAGAGTGTACCAACACATCACCTCCTTAAAAACGCAAAAACCTTTAAAACCGAGGAGTTATACCCATATTAAAAGGGAGAGAAAAATAGAACTCAAAAATAAATTCGTTAATTTTTTCAATAAGGTAATCATCCAAGAGTCGATTGTCAAGGTTGGTTTTTGAGATTTCTGAAAAAGGCCAGAGCTCTCTTTTTTGCTTTTTCCTGCTCCTTCCATTGAATTGGTTTATACAGGTCGGAATAAACCCTATTGTTGCAAAACTCTATGCAATTCGACATAATTGGGAAGCTTTTGAATCTATCGATGGGAGATGAGGCTTAGGATGCGATGCTCACGGATGCTGTGGTTCTTAGTTTTCATTACCTCCATCCTCTTCTTTCTCACTGACACCGACGCTGATCGTTTGAAGAGGCCCCTTGTTTTCCAACAGCTCACCCCGAAAGATGGTCTGTCGAGCGAGATGGTCTACGCCATTGGCGTCCAAGGGGAGGAGATCTGGTTCGGGACCTACGGAGGGGGCGCAACTCTCTATGATCGATCGAAGGGAACCCTTAAGGCGTATACTACTAAGGGGGAGCCTATGGAGAAGGTGGACGATGGAGATAGCATCAAGTGGAAGAACCTCCTCTCCTATAACCATGTTTCCGTTGTCCTTCCAGACGAGGATCGTATCTGGTTTGGGACCTATTTCTATGGGTTTGGAGGCGGCGGGATCTCCTATTATCATCCTAAAAGAAATCCCCGCTGGAAGCCGTTTAACACAAACAATGGCCGTGCCAAGAAGGTTGTTGCCATGGCGTTGGATGGGGAATGGGTTTGGGTGGGATCTGAAAAAGGACTCTCCCTCCTGGATAAGAAGACGGAGGTATGGAAGGCTTTCTATTCGACACAGGTTGGTCTCTCTGGAAATTTTGTCCAAACCATCCTGGTTCAGTCGGATGTTCTTTGGGTGGGGACGAGCGGAGGGATCAGCCGGTTCGACAAGGCCAAAAAAACCTGGAAGACCTATTCTCTTAAAGACGGGTTGATGGAAAGAGAGATTAAATCTCTGGTCAACGTTGGACCGAGGATATGGGCAGGAGGGATAGAAGGCACGCTCTTCGAATATGACGCTGGCGCAGATCGTTGGAAAAAGATCGAACCTACCGATCCCCTGAAGAACGGAGGGATTCAATCCATCGTGGTGACGAAGGAGAAAGTATTTATCTGTAGAGACAATGGGGTGAGCGTTTTTGATGTTCCGACAAGGGAATGGGAATCGCTGACGACCTCTGACGGATTGCTGAGCAATACCATCTTTTGTGGAGCCGAGGATAAGAAGAGTATCTGGTTCGGGACAGATAAAGGAGCCTCACGGCTCTTGCTGAAAGAATGAGAATATTGAGAATGTCAAATGCCAAAGTTCGAATGTCAAATCAAATCCAGATTTCAAATAATAAAACTTTGAGATTTTGAACTTTGACATTCATTTGACCTTTGGATTTTGGAATTTGAAATTCAGTAAGGAGGGATCATGGATCATTTCCTGAGTAAGAAAGTCACCCGTAGGCGATTCATTAAGGGTGCTGCAGCAACGGCAATATCTTCTTTCTTTTATGGATCGCTTGCCCATGCAGTTGAGGAGGCGGATCTCGTCATTGCGAAGAAAGGAGCCCCATCCCAACTTCTTCAAGCGGCCATGGCTCCTCTGGGGGGCATGGGACGATTTGTGAAGAACGGGCAACGAGTGGTGATCAAGGCTAACATCGCCTGGGCGAGGACACCGGAGCAGGCCTGCACGAACAATCCAGAACTCCTTTTTGCCTTGATCAAGATGTGCTACGAGACAGGTGCAAACCGGGTGGTCGTCTGGGATCATACCTGTGATAATTATCAGTTTACTTTCGCGCGATCGGGGCTAAAGGAGATAGCCCAGAAGGCAGGGGCGGACATCTTCTCTGGCCATGGGAGGAATGTTTACAAACAGGTGGACATTCCGAAAGGAAAGAAACTGAAGAGCGCAGAGTTACTGAGGGATGTGCTTGAGGCGGATGTCTTCATCAATTTTCCCATCCCGAAACATCACTTCGCAACGGAGCTGACATTGGGTCTGAAGAACTTGATCGGTATCGTCTGGGATATGGAGCAGCTCCACAAGATCGACCTTCATCAGTGCATCGCCGATGTCAACACAGTTCGAAAACCTGATCTGGTGGTGGTGGATGCCGTAAGGATACTCACCACGAATGGTCCCAAGGGGCCTGGAAAGACGGAAGATCCAGGGGAGGTGATCGCCTCGACAGACATCGTTGCAGCCGATGCCTACTGTGCTACCTTATTTAAGCATCCAAGAATGGGAAGGCCTTTTAAACCCGAAGAGGTCAAGTTTGTTAAAAATGCCTTTGAGTTAGGATTGGGCCAGATCGATCTTTCAAAGGTTCGGGTGAAAAGGGTGAGCGCAACCTAACAATCATCGTCTACTCCTAGATTCGGGAAGAAAGTTGAAACCCGAGCCTTCTGGATAAGCACCAAATTCCAAATGAACCCGAATATTCAAATTCCGAAAGAAATCGTTTTGGTCATTTGAATTTGACAATTGTTCGGAATTTGAGATTTGGAATTTCTACTTTTTCTTCCTTTGTTGTAAAATTATAATCAAATGAACGAATTCAAACTGGTCTCCGATTTCGAACCTAAAGGTGATCAGCCCCAGGCCATTGAAGGGTTGAGCGAGGCGGTTCTAAAAGGGATCCCAAACCAAGTCCTCTTAGGTGTGACCGGCTCTGGGAAGACCTTTACTATGGCCAATGTGATTGAGAACATCCAGAAGCCCACCTTGGTCATCTCCCATAATAAGACCTTGGCTGCTCAGCTCTATGGCGAATTCAAAGAACTCTTTCCTGAGAATGCTGTCGAATTTTTCGTGAGTTACTACGACTATTATCAACCCGAAGCTTATATCCCCTCGACCGATACCTATATTGAAAAGGATACCTTGATCAATGAGGATATCGATAAGATGCGGCACTCCGCCACCCGTTCCCTCCTTGAAAGAAACGATGTCATCATTGTGGCGAGCGTCTCCTGTATCTATGGTTTGGGATCACCTGAGGCCTACCATGGAATGCTCCTCTATCTCGAGAAAGGGATGGCCATCTCCAGAGAAGAGATTCTCTCAAAGCTGGTGGAGATCCAATACGAACGAAATGATATCGATTTCCATCGGGGGACATTCCGGGTTCGGGGAGATGTGATTGAGGTCTTTCCGGCTCATGAGGAGTACCGAGCCATCCGGATCCAACTCTTTGGAGATGAGGTGGATGCGATTGCGGAGATCGATCCGATCAGGGGAAAGGTCATCCAGCCCTTGGACAAAGTCCCCATCTATCCAGGAAGCCACTATGTTACTTTTCCTGACCGGATGCGGATCGCCATCCAGAATATAAGGGAAGAGCTGAAGGAGAGGTTGGCATGGTTCAAATCCCAGAACCGTTTTTTAGAAGCCCAGAGGCTTGAGCAAAGGACCAATTTCGACTTAGAGATGCTTCAGGAACTCGGTTACTGTCAAGGAATAGAAAACTATTCCCGCCATTTGACAGGGAGAAAGCCCGGGGAGCCTCCTCCAACCTTACTGGATTATTATCCCAAAGATTACTTGTTATTCATCGATGAAAGCCATGTCACCATTCCCCAACTGATCGGGATGTATCGAGGAGATCGATCTCGGAAAGAGACATTGGTGGAGTATGGGTTTCGTCTGCCTTCGGCACTGGACAACCGACCTCTTATGTTCGAGGAGTTTCAGGAGCGTGTCCATCAGGTCGTCTATGTCTCGGCCACTCCGAGTGACTACGAAATCAAGGTGAGTCATGGCCGGATTGTGGAGCAGATCATTCGTCCAACTGGTTTGAGCGATCCTTCCATTGAGGTCAAACCAGCGAAGAACCAGGTGGACGACCTATTGGAGGAGATTCAAAGGACGACGAGACAGAAAGAGAGAGTCCTTGTTACAACGCTGACCAAGAGGATGGCGGAGGATCTGACCGAATACTATGCGGACCTTGGAATTCGCGTAAAATATCTTCATTCGGATATTGACACCCTTGACCGAGTCGAGATCATCAGAGATCTCCGATTGGGTAAGTTTGATGTCCTCATCGGCATTAATCTCTTGAGGGAGGGTCTTGATTTACCAGAGGTCTCCCTGGTAGCCATCTTAGATGCGGATAAAGAAGGATTCCTTCGATCCGAAAAGTCCTTGATCCAAACCTTTGGCCGAGCTGCAAGAAACGTGAACGGCCATGTGGTCCTCTATGCAGATAAGATGACGAGCGCGATGGATCAGGCCATTTTGGAGACGAATCGTAGAAGAAGAGTGCAGGAGGAGTTCAATCGAATTCATCGAATCACCCCACAGACGGTGAAGAAATCGATTCGAAATATTTTAGCCTCGATCTATGAGGCGGACTACTTCACGGTTCCTGGTGTCTCGGATACGAAAGAGGCTTATCTATCCATTGGCGAAATCCCTTCAATCATCCAGAAGTTGAAGAAGGAGATGAAAGAGGCAGCGAGTCGCTTAGAATTTGAGCGGGCTGCAGAGATCAGGGATAGGATTCACCGTCTTGAAGAGATGGAATTAAAGATGAGATAACGTTACTAAAAAAGTTCAAACTTCAAAATTTGTAAAAGTTTAGCTCTTCGAAAGACCCATTTGCTGCTTCAATTATTCTGTCGTTCCCGTGAAAACGGGAATCGAGGACCCAGAGGGCAAAGTCTGGATTCCTGCATCCACAGGAATGACAAAGCCTTATGGGAAGGAAATGCGAATAACTCTGAATATTGATGCGGAAATTTTAGAAGAAGTAGTAAAAGCCACAGGGGCTCCTTCAAAGAAAAAAGCTATCGAGATCGCTATAAAGGAATTCTTGCGAGCAAAATGCCGAGAGGAATTGAGTAAGTTGATCGGTAATTACGAAGAGTTCGGTCTTTCGCCCGAAGAGCTCGAAACGATGCGGGTTGATCCCTAAG
>CAZFJD010000079.1:0-393 GCA_964518775.1 uncultured Syntrophaceae bacterium | reverse complement strand
TTGGTTACTTTTGCCCGGATTTTCAGTTTCGAAAGGAGGATATCAGACGCATATTAAAAGGTATTTTGATTAAAGAGGAGAAATGGAAATGGCCATTGACCAGAAAAGGCGGCGGAAAAAGCTTGCAAAGAAGGCGGCCAAACGGATGAAGGAGGCATTTTCCCCAGTATTATTGTATTTTCAGGAACTTTGTGAAATAATGAGAATATAACTGAAACAATCTGTTCTGTCTGCTCTTAAGGGAGGTGGGTTGATATGACGACACGACAGCACATACCCGTGGTACTAGAGGAAAAATTTCTTTCAATTATAGCGAAAAGGAAGAAGGATATACCCGAAAGGTTGAAGGAATTGAGTATCCTGGAGCTCTATAGAAGGAAGGAGATATCAAGC
>CAZFJD010000078.1:0-11725 GCA_964518775.1 uncultured Syntrophaceae bacterium | reverse complement strand
ATCTCTCCTGTGGGTGAGATTCATCATAACAAGAAGCGAATCATCGTCAATAAGGGGAAAATTGGGCCTCTCTCTCAGAAACTCTACGAGGAGATCACAGGAATACATTACGGAGAGAAGGCGGATAAATATGGGTGGTGTTATCTCATTTAGGAAGAATAGCTGATGGCGGCTTGGCAGAGCTGGCGGGCCTTTTTATATTTTATTTAGGTTTCAAATAGTTACTTAATAGATCGATGGAGTGAAGATTGTCTTTCTTTATCACATTTGAGGGTGTAGAGGGAAGCGGAAAGACCACTCAGATAGAGCGTCTGAAAAGATATCTCACCGAGAAAGGGATACCCTGCAAATTGACCAGGGAACCAGGAGGATGTCCCATTGGAGAGAAGGTCCGAAAGATCCTATTGGACCCAAAGCATCGAGAGATGGTCCCCTTGAGTGAAACACTTCTCTATGAAGCAGCAAGGGCACAACATGTGAAAGAGGTGATCAAGCCTCTTCTGAGAAAAGGTTTCGTTGTCCTATGCGACCGTTTCAACGATGCCACGATTGCTTATCAAGGCCATGGCCGTGGGGTAGACCTAAAGCTGGTAGAAAGGCTCAATCGCCTCGCCTCTCAGCGCATCAAACCAAATATCACTTTCCTTTTGGATTGCCCCTCGGGTGTTGGATTAACGAGAGCACTTCAAAGAAATCAGAGACTGAAAAAAGAGAAAGAGGAACGTTTTGAGAGGGAGAAGATTCAATTCCACCGTCGGGTAAGAAGAGGATACCACCTCATTGCAAAGAAGGAGCCCCATCGGGTGAAGGTCATCGACACCCGGGAGGGTGAAGAGAAGGTGTTTGAGAAGATTCGTCAAATCGTCGACGAGTTAATAGTTGGGAGTTCAGAGTTCGCAGTTTAAATCCGAATTCCACAATTGAACGAGCTATGTCTTTCAAAGATATTTTAGGACACGAAAAGCCCATTGAATTCCTTAAACGGGCGATCAAACAGGATAAGGTGAGTCATAGTTACCTCTTCTTAGGAAACGAAGGGATCGGAAAAAAATGGGTGGCCGTCCAATTTGCTAAGACTCTCAACTGTCTCGAGGGATCGGCTAAAGAAGGGGATGCCTGTGATCGCTGTGTCTCTTGCAGAAAGATCGACCGTCATCTTCATCCCGATGTTTTGGTCATCGAACCAGAAGGCCAAACCCTGAAGGTTGACCAGGTGAGACAGATGCAGAGGGATCTCGCTTACCGACCCTATGAAGGTCAACGCCGTGTCTGCATCCTGACCGCTGCTGATCGGATGGCTCCGAATATGTCGAATACCCTCCTTAAAACTTTGGAAGAACCCCCCCTGCATACAGTGATCATCTTGTTAGCCAATAACCCCAGGATGTTACTGCCCACGATTCTCTCCCGTTGCCAGCCGATTCGTTTCCATTCCTTGCCCATCCCTTTGGTCTCGAATTGGTTGATGGAACACAGGGGTTTCAATGAAGAGGAGGCTCATCTCCTTGCCTCTCTTTCAGAAGGAAGTCCTGGGAAAGCCTTGGAGATCCGAGAGGAAATAGACCAGATTCCAAGAGCTGAACTCTTGATGGACTTCGTTGGATTGAAATCGTTCCCATTTGAAAAGAAAGAGGGCTGGGCCGAATCACTCTCCTCCAATCGAGAAAGTGTTATTTTGATTCTTGAAGTGGCCAAGACCCTGCTGAGGGATCTGGTCATGATGAAGACATTGAAGCATGGTTCAAAATTGATCCATTCTGATCTTTCAAAAGAGATGGAGGCCATCGCTCCAAATTGGAACCTCCCCTCCCTTTTGAGCCGGTTGGAGGCTCTCCATAACACCATCCTCGCGATCAGGGAGAATGCCAATATGGCATTGGCATTGGAGGCGATGATGCTCTCCTGGGCCGAAGGATAGATAAGATGATTCGAATGGTCTTTGTCCGACTGGCTAATGGAAAGGTAGACGAGTTCGATGCCGTTGATCTCGCCCTCGATACGGGTGAGAGCGTCATCGTCGAAACGGAAAAGGGGTTGGTCTTGGGAAAGGCCCTCTCCACGCCTCGCGAGAAGGAGAGGCGCTTCTTTCTGAAATCTCCGAGAAAGGTGATCCGGAAGGCCACTCCAGAAGATCTGGAGCAATTCGAGAAAAACCAACAGTTGGAGAAGGATGCCTTCCAGTTCTGCCTTCAAAGAATTAAGGAGAGGTATCTAAACATGAAGCTGGTGAAGACGGAGGTTCTCTTAGACCGCTCCAAAGCTCTCTTCTACTTCACCTCTGAAAAGAGGGTTGATTTTCGGGAATTGGTCAGGGATCTGGCTGCAGAATTCAGGATGCGTATCGAGATGCGGCAGATCGGGGTAAGGGATGAAGCCAAGATGATCTCTGGCATTGGAAGTTGCGGAAAGGAACTCTGCTGCGCTAAGTTTATGAACCGATTCGAACTCGTCTCCGTTAAGATGGCCAAGGAGCAGAACTTGGCCCTCAATCCAGCAAAGATCTCAGGCATCTGTGGTCGTTTGATGTGTTGTCTCGCCTATGAGTTTCCAACCTACGTGGAGTTAAAGAGAGATCTACCCAAGGTGGGCAAGCACATCGTCACCCGTGCGGGCAAAGGAAAGATCATCCGCCAGAATGTGCTTAGTCGAACTGTGACCGTGGAACTGGAGGAAGGGGGAGAGATCACGATTGATGCATCCGAGATCTGACAAGAGCTTTTATATCACCACCCCAATCTACTATGTCAACGATGTTCCTCATATCGGTCATGCCTACACGACCGTCGCTGCCGATGTCCTTGCCCGTTTCAAGCGATTGGAGGGCTACCAAGTTTTTTTCCTGACTGGCACGGATGAACATGGTCAAAAGGTGGAAAGGGCTGCTCAGGAGCGAGGGGTGGATCCAAAGGCTCACTGCGATGAAATGGTCAAGCGCTTCCAATCCCTCTGGAAAAGGCTCTCCATCTCCAATAACGACTTTATCCGTACGACCGAGGATCGCCATAAAAAGGTGGTCCAGAAAATCCTCCAAGATCTCTACGATCGAGGAGAAATTTATCAGGACAATTATGAAGGTTGGTACTGCGTGCCTGACGAGCGATTCTGGACGGAAAAGGACCTGACCGATGGGAAATGCCCAGATTGCCTACGTCCGGTCATTGCGATCTCTGAGAAGAACTACTTCTTTCGCATGAGCAAGTACCAATCCTGGCTGGTCCAACAGATTGAACGAAATGAACGATTCATCCTCCCTCCATCGAGAAGAAATGAGATCTTGGGATTTCTCCGGAGCCCTTTGGAAGACCTCTGTATCTCAAGACCAAAGAAGCGTCTGAGCTGGGGAATTGAAATTCCTTTCGATCCTGAGTACGTCACCTATGTCTGGTTCGACGCCTTGATCAATTATGTCAGTGGCATTGGATACGGTTTGCAAGGAAACCAGTTCTCTGACTTCTGGCCCGAGGCAGTCCACCTTATCGGCAAGGATATCCTGACAACCCATACGGTCTATTGGCCGACCATGCTCAAGGGAGCGGGTTTGACACCCCCTAAGACGGTCTTCGCCCATGGATGGTGGACGGTCGAGGGCAAGAAGATGTCCAAATCCCTTCAGAATGTGGTGGAGCCCAATCGATTGATCGACACCTATGGCGTGGACGGAGTGAGGTATTTTCTCATGCGGGAGGTGCCCTTTGGAAGCGACGGTGACTTTTCCCATGCAGCCATGATCCATCGGATCAACAGCGATCTGGCAAACGATCTGGGCAATCTCTTCAGCCGAACGCTCAGCATGGTCATCAAATATTTCGATGGCCTTATCCCCAACCCTTCTATTGAACAGGAAGTGGATCAGGGACTCCAGGAAGTTTCTGAAAAAGTCTTTCCGCAATTATTGAAACAGATGGACGATCTGGCTTTTAACAAGGCTTTGTCATCAATCTGGGAGATCATTAATGCGACCAACAAATATGTTGATGAGACTGCACCTTGGTCTCTTGCCAAAGAGGCGAAAGACCGACCTCGCTTAGCCACCGTCGTCTATGAAGCCCTGGAGGCCCTTCGAATCATTGCCCTTCTCCTCGCTGCCTTCATACCTTCAACCTCTGAAAAGATGTGGTCACAGCTTGGAATAGAAGAAAGCCTTTGGCAACAAAATCTAAAGGAGAACGGAAAGTGGGGAGGGCTGAAACCAGCAAGAAGGGTGACCAAGCCGACCCCCCTCTTCCCAAGACTTGATCCTTCAAAAATTTCGCAAGGCGCATAGCGCCCAGCGCAGGGCGCAAAAAATTTTGACGCTATGCTCTATGCTCTCTGCGCTATGCATATCTAAATGATGAAAAAGCCCCAGCCCATCCATTCCATCTTGGAGAAGACCTTAAAGACTCTGGAGATCGACGTCCCATTGAAGAGCTATTCGATTTGGGCCGCTTGGAAGGAGATCGTAGGCGAGTCTGTAGCCCTTCAGACTCAGCCTCGCGCGATCCGAAATCGGATCCTCTTTGTCGATGTTTCCCATCCGACCTGGATGCAACAGCTTCAATTCCTTAAAAGCACACTTTTAGACAAGATAAACGTCTTTTTAGGCGAGCCACTCATTCAAGACATTCGATTCAAACTTGGAAAGATCTCTCCACCCATCTCAACCCCTTCAAAAACCCATTTATTGGAAGACGAAAAAATTGACAAAACGACCTTGAATCAAATCGAAAGTATTGTTCAAAAGATTGAAGATAAGGAGGTGAGAAATGCGCTCCGGGAACTATTAATCAAAAGCTCAAGATTAAAGCAATGCCGAAAGAAGTTAGAATAAGTATGCTGAGCCCCTTTGAGGAGGGACATTGGGAAGGTGCAGAAATTGAACCTCCTGCAGAGGCGGAGATAATCTTTAATTGAATAGTAGGGTGTTTGAATGAAAAATTTTAATCGTGGCTTTACTATTTTGGAATTATCAATCGTTGTTATAATCATTGGGATTTTAGCTGCGTTTGCGATTCCTTATTACCAAGGGTATATCGTTAGAGCAAGACTGGTTGAGGTCGAATATGCAATGACACAGGTAAGAAGTGCTGTTTCTTCATACCGCCAAGAAAATGAATATTCTTGGCCGCATTGTCCAACGATAAATGAAATTAGATATAGCTTGGGAATTGCATTGCAGGCTGTCACAAGGATCTCTTCATTATCCATTGATGGTGCAACGGGTGTCATTACTGCAAGAGTCAATAATGTCCATCCTATGGTGAATGGGAAAACGATTACATTGACGCCGACACCGTCACCGGCGGGCGATGGTTCATTCAGTTGGACTTGGGGGTGGTCTGAAGATTTTCCTTTACAGTATAGACCAAAATCCCACAAATAGATTCGTCTGACCAATTGGAATATAAACTCAAACAGGGAAAACGCGAACTATTAAATTAAAAAATATGTGAGTATGCGAGGTACGAAGATGATGAATCTAATGATCAGATTTTTTAAAAGAAGAAAATTTATTATCTATAGAAAATTGCAATTAACACTTATGATCATTTCACTCAGTTATGTGATCCTCTTCTGTGCGGTTATGGGGACGTATCTCTTTATTCCATTGATGATGGAACTGGATAAATCAGTGAGAGGTTCAGACAGAGCATTAGTCGCGGCAGAACGGATCCTGTACTTACATGAGAAGTTTTGGCCTGCATTATTATTGTCCCTTTTTGCTATAGGTTGCCACTCCATATGCATTTCTCACAAAATGGCAGGGCCTCTGTACCGCTTTAACCTTATCCTTAAGGGAATCAAAGAGGGTTTTGTGCCGGCCCCGATACGGGTTCGAAAGGATGACTACCTCTATGGTGAAATGGAAAATATCAATCAGATGCTTGAACAGCTGAGGAACAAGTTGACTGAACTTCAGGAAGGACTGGTGCACCTGAATAGATCCATGGTAAAATATAAAAATGCGCTCTATCATTCTTCAATGAATGAGTTGATCAAAAAAATAGATGACATCGCTGACCAGGGCAAAAGACTCGAAGAAAAGCTGGGCTATTTTAAGGTGATGTCATAATACAGCCTAACCCCTCGTTGCAATGAAGTTGTCCCACTGGCTCCTAAATCCGATCACATCGCACTTACTTTTAATCAATCATCCTTGAACCCACGAACCCTCGAATTCCTGCCTCCTACCAGGCTCGAACCCTCCCTTTGAGCTCTTATAGGTAAAGGTGATCTGGAGGAGGTCCCCCAGCACTGTAAATACCCTGATTCTTCTAAATCCCACCCTTTCTAACACTTTTCTCTGTTCGAAAGAGAAAAAGTTAAGGTTCTCCCTCTCAAAAAGTTTGAAAAATAGGAGGAGAAGCGTTTTCCTCATTCCTGATATTTGGGGATTGAATTCCGCAATCACCAGTCTGCCTCTCTCTTTTAGGGCAAGGTAGCATTGCTCTAAAACCCCGCTTCGCTCTGACTCAGGAAGTTCATGTAGAGCGAAGGAAGTGAAAATTCCATCAAAGTAGTTACGATATCCCCAAGCCTCAGTTACATCCTTTTGCAGAAAAATCACATTCCCCAAACTCCCATACCGTTTTCTTGCTACCTCCACCATATTCTTGGAGATATCCACTCCGATAACTTCTCCTTCTTTTCCAATGGCCTCCGCTATCCATGAAACCACCCTCCCTGTCCCCGAGCAGAGATCCAGAATCTTCTCTCCTTTCTTTGGAGCAAGGATGGTTACACCTTTTCTAAGAAAGTTAGCATAAAGTCCAAAAGTGAGAAGATCGAGAAGAATATCGTAATAAGGAGCAATCTTTTCAAAGAAATCGATACGATGGTGAGTCAATGTCAAATGTCAGAATCCCTGCCTACCGGCAGGCAGGCAAAGTTCAAATTAATGACAAAATCCAAATGTTTTAAAAAGAGCGCTTTGACATTAAGTCATTTGACATTCATTTAGCATTTGTGAACTTTGATATTTGGAATGGCGTTTCTAACTTTTAGCCTTTTTGAAGTGTGACCTTTGCTTGGTCTTTTACTTTTCGAAAGAGTTTAGGATCTCCTGAGACCTTTCCGATCACATTGACGGCGCTGGCGGCCCGAATCTCATCGCCCCGACTCGCTGGGGTGGGGCCGAAGAAGATGCAGAAGGCGTGCCCTGGTGGCCAATATCCTAATTCCCCGGCTGAGACGACGTCTCTTGCTCCCTCCTCCAGTCCGGCCTTAACCGGAATGCTGAAGTAGATCTCCTCACCCCAGAGATTCCCTTTCGCTTCGATGGGTAGACCCTCCCAGATTAACTGAGCTGTCTTTGAATCGTTCAGCTCGGCTTCGACCTTTAGGTCACTGACGAGGATTCTGATCTTCTTTCCCATCTTCTTCTCCTCCGGTCTCAAGGGGGTCAAATTCATTATATAGAACCTCTTGTTCTCCTTCTGTCGATAGGTTGTTCGGAAAAAAGAGAATCTCCCGATCAATTCTCGCTGTTTCCCCTTTCAAGGAAAGAAACTTATGGGTCTGTGTTCTTAATAGTAAGAAACCGAGGGCTACCAGCACGTAATTTGAGAGTTCTCTTGCCATAATATGGAGGAAACGGGCTTTGAGGCCAAGAAAGAGGTATGCCTCTACAAAATGTCTTACACTGTTTAGCAGAAGGGCTAAGGCGATGAGGTATAAAAACTGTTTGGTCTTTGTAGTGTTCTGGGCTAAGGAAAGGAGGCATTGATCATAGGCCTTTTTAAAATTCTTCCAACTGTTCGAGAGGTTCTTGAGAAGCTCCCGGTATATCTTCTCGTCATTTCCATAAATTTTCAAACGAACCTGTTTGTCCCCTCGAAACAGAAGGTAACGCTTTAATAACTCCTCCCGTTCCGACAAGAGGATTTGGTTCTTTTTGAGCCCTCGGTAAAGAGCGAGGCCGAGACCCATGAGAAGGACGAGAGGAATTCCCTCATTGATCAACTTCATCCACATTGCTTCACTCATTTTAAGCCACTCACCCTGTTAGACCTCCCTCACCCTTCCCGTTCGGCTGAGGTCACGACGAAGCCCTCTTCCCTCAAGCCTGCCTGCCGGTAGGCAGGGGAGAGGGATGTGGTGAGGGGACAGGGCTCACAATCGATTCATCAAGCTGGCCATATAGCCCGCGCCAAATCCGTTATCAATGTTGACTACGGCGACCCCAGAGGCACAGGAGTTCAACATGGCGAGAAGCGCAGCGATCCCACCAAAACTGGTTCCGTATCCAATGCTCGTTGGGACCGCAATCACCGGCCGGTCCACCAATCCGCCTACGACGCTGGGCAGCGCTCCTTCCATTCCAGCCACCACAATCAGAACACGGGCCTCCTCTATTCTCTTTCTTTCGGAAAGGAGGCGGTGAATCCCTGATACACCCACATCAAAAAGTGTCTCAACGCGATTCCCCATGAACTGGGCTGTGACGGCAGCCTCCTCGGCTACAGGGATATCTGTTGTCCCAGCCGTGATGACGAGGATGGTCCCTTTTCCCTCGGATTTCACCGAATGGCTGAGGTAGGTGAGGACTTTACACCGAGGATAGTACTGACTCTTTGGAAAAATTTTTTGAATGGCTTTAGCTTTTCCTTCATCGAGGCGAGTGAGGAGGATATTCTGGCCCTTTCTCTTCATCTCTTTCATGATCGAAAGAATCTGCTCAGAGGTCTTCCCTTCTGCCCAGATCACCTCTGGAAAGCCTTTCCGAAGGCTTCGATGATGGTCAATCTTGACATCGCCCAGGTCTTCGAAGGGAAGCGACTTCAATCGAGCTATCGCCTCCCCAATCGATGTCCTCCCGGATCTCACTCTTTTAAGAAGATCTTCAAGCTTCCTCAAATCCATCTTTACATCAGCACCATAGGAAGAGGTCTTAATTCTCGACGAATTGGATCAAGGATCAAACCAGAAGCTTCTAATGTTGTAGCACCTAATAGAAAGACTCCCCTGTCACCAAAGACAACAGGTGCTGCTCTGACTTTTCCTTGGTATTCGAAGTAAGCGTTTCCAATGGGTCTTTTAATCATTTCTCCATTGGGAAGAATGAATTCCTGAGAAGAAGTCGGCTTTATTCCAAGACCTTTTAACACATTCTGAGGCACAACAGAATAGACTGCTCCAGAGTCGACGAGGAATTCGCACTCTTTTTTCTTTTTGGGATGCTCAGGGTTAATCACTTTTACCTTTAAAAATGTAATGGCCATATGACCTCTTTAATTTTAATTCTATTCAGTCTCCTGATGAAAAGTCAAGAAAAACTCAATCAGAACCTCCCCTATTTTCTTGACAAAGGATGATGAAAAGGATAGGAAAAATGATAAAAAAGTAAACTTGGGGGAAGTCAGATGAACCGAACAGGGATTGTCAGGGATGGTCGGTATCTGGAGCATGTGATGGAACCTGGTCATCCAGAGAGCCCGGAACGACTGAGGGCCATCTATCAGATGTTGGAAGAGGAAGAGATGAAGGGTCAGGTTGAACCAGTGAAACCACGGGCGGTCACTCGAGAGGAGCTTGAGATGATCCACACTCCTGACTACATCGATCTGGTTGCGTCCACATCGGGCAAGCGATACTTCCGACTTGACGGAGATACCTCCACCTGCGCCAAATCATATGAAGCTGCGCTCTTCGCGGCTGGAGGTCTTCTCGAATTGGTCAGGGCTATCATGGAGGGAAAACTCGATAACGGATTTGCTCTGGTCAGACCGCCTGGCCATCATGCAGAAAGAGACAGGGCCATGGGTTTCTGCCTCTTCAATAATGTGGCCATCGGTGCCAAATATGCCATTCAGAACTTCTCTCTCCAGAGGATTCTCATCGTGGATTGGGATGTCCATCACGGGAATGGCACACAGAACTCTTTCTACGAAGATCCAAAGATCCTCTACTTTTCGACTCATCGTTTTGGCTTCTTCTATCCGGGAACAGGGGCAGCGACCGAGGTAGGCAAAGGGAGTGGAAAGGGATTTACTGTGAACGTTCCTCTCTCGACCAGATGCGGCGATGCTGATTATGGAAATATCTTTGAAAAGATCCTGAAGCCGATCGCCTTAGAATATCAGCCCCAGTTGGTCTTGGTCTCAGCAGGGTTCGATATCCACTATGATGATCCCTTAGGTGGCATGGAAGTGACAGAGCAAGGATTTGCAAGGATGACGCAGATCCTGATGGAGATTGCAAGTGCCACCGCTCAAGGAAAGCTCGCTATCACTCTTGAGGGTGGCTATGATGTCGGTGGGCAAAGCCGATCCGTAAAGGCCGTGCTGAAAGAGCTTGCTCAGCTCTCATCCCCTGACAAGAGCGATCTTTTGGAGAAAGAAAAGGCAGGCGCTTCCCGAACCGAACGATTCATCCTTCAATTGAAGGAGATTCAGAAACAATACTGGAAGAGCCTTTAGCGGCCTTCTGTATTCACCATCTCCTTCAGTTCTTTTCCGACTTTGAAGAAAGGAAGTTTCTTGGGAGGGACATCGACCACCTCTCCCGTCTTGGGGTTTCGTCCCTTATATCCCCCATAATTTCTCACCACAAAGCTTCCGAATCCTCTGATCTCAATTCGGTCCCCCTTTCCCAGACTTTCCTTCATCCCGTCGAAAAGGGTGTCTACGATGACTTTGGCGACTTTCTGAGTCACATTTGTCTTCTCTGAGACCATTGTAATGAGTTGAGCCTTATTCATACTTCCTCCCTTCCATTTCCTCACAGCATCCCTCTCCCCCGCGCCTGCCTGCCCTGCACCAGAACGGTACAGGGCCTGCCGGTAGGCAGGGGTGAGGGGTTAAAGTAGATGGCTTCGAATATATTGCACTGCATTTCTAAAAAAAGCAACCCCCATTCCTTCCTCGGGTAATTCCTCTCGGGTCCAGCGGGGATGATTGGTCCGATGAAGAAAGGCCTCCGGATGAGGCATCATCCCCAGGAGCCTCCCTGTTTCATCACAGATTCCAGCCACGGCATCGATTGACCCATTTGGGTTGAGAGGGTAATCCATGGCGGGCTTCTCATAAGCTTCGTCCGAATATTGAAGCGCGATCAACTCCCTTTTCTTCAGCTCGCTCTGCGTCGCTTCGTCTTTGGGTATGAACTTTCCCTCACCATGACGGACAGTGAGATAGACCCCTTTCATCCCTTTTGTGAAAAGGCAGGGGGAGTTCGGATTGATTTTGAGATAGACCCATCGATCCTCAAACCTTCCCGAGTCATTAAAGGTAAGGGTCGTCTCCTGAGTCCTATGATCCCCTTTTAGATTCGGGATGAGGCCTAACTTGACCATCAATTGGAAACCGTTACAGACTCCTAAGATCAGTTTTCCCAACTCGATAAAACGAAGAATCTGATCATAAAGCCGTTCCGACCCTCCTGAGATTCTTGCATACTTGATTCGGTTCGCTCCGGCCTTAGCCGCACCCAGGTCATCGCCATCCAAAAAGCCACCCGGCAAATTCAGGAAATGGTAGTCATCGAGTCGTTTCTCTCCGTGGATCAACTCGTTGATCTGTACGATGTCAACAACCTCCGACCCCGCAAGACGGCATGCGTGGGCCATCTCCATTTCACAATTGGTGCCATAACCTGTGATGACGATCGAACGAACCTCTTTTGCTCTCAACTTAAATCACCAAGAACCAATTACCAATCATCAAAATTCTTGAGTTATTAGGTCAATAAGTCATTAGTCATTGAATGACTCAATTACCCAGTGACTAATAACTATGAAGTGCTTGGA
>CAZFJD010000077.1:0-11725 GCA_964518775.1 uncultured Syntrophaceae bacterium | reverse complement strand
GTTCGAGGGTGGGAAAGTTCTTGGACTGTAACCAAGCCCTCCCCGAAATGCTCGGTTACGCGAGCAAAGAGGATTTTCGCAAGATCGATATCGCCCGCGATCTCTACGTCGATCCTGAGGATCGGAAGGCCTTCCAAGAGAAAATCGAGAGAGATGGCTATGTCAAAGACTTGGAGGTGGAGTTTAAGAAGAGGAATGGGGAGAAGATCACGGTCTTGCTGACTGGTCATCCGATTTGGAACGAAAAAGGAGAGATTCTTGGCTACCAGGGGATCAATTTAGACATCTCAGAGCGGAAGCGGATCGAAAACGAACTGCGGGAGGCCAACGAGTTCTTCATGAACCTGATCGAGAGCTCTGTCGATGGGATCATAGCCGCAGATATGAAGGGCAATATCTTCATCTTCAACAAAGGAGCGGAGAACCTGACCGGATACGCTGCCGAAGAGGTGATTGGCAAGATCCATATCACAAAAATCTACCCGGAGGGAGTAGCGAAAGAGATCATGAAGAAACTCAGAAGCCCAGATTATGGGGGCGTAGGGAAATTCATACCCGCTCAGCTCAATGTCGTCAATAAGGTGGGACAAGAGATTCCCATTCAACTCTCGGCAGCCCTCATCTACGATGGAGCGGGCTATGAGATTGCAAGCGTTGGGATCTTTACAGACCTGAGGCCCCGTCTGATGATGGAGAAGAAACTTCAGGAGACCCACCTCCAATTGGTCAGCTCGGAAAAGATGGCTTCTCTTGGGAAGTTGGCCGCTGGCATTGCTCACGAAATCAACAATCCCCTCGGCGGAATTCTCATCTATTCCAGCCTCCTGATGGAAGACCTTCCAGAGGATGACTCGAAGAGAGGGGATTTATCACGGATCGTTCAAGAGGCTGGCCGCTGTAAAGAGATTGTCAAGAGCCTCCTCGAGTTCGCCCGGCAGACAGAGCCGAAGATGGAACCGACCGATATCAATCGGGCCATTACCGAGGGCCTCTTCTTTTTGGAGAACCAGGCCCTCTTCCATAATATCCAAATCGTCAAGCAACTGGATCCCTTCCTGCCATTCGTTCAAGGAAATGCCGGCCAACTGAAACAGGTCTTCATGAACATCATTATCAATGCCGCAGAAGCCATGCACGGAAACGGAACCCTCACCATTGTCACCTCCTCTGCGCGAGATCGGAAATTGGTCCTCGTGGAGTTTACGGATACGGGTGAGGGCATTCCTGAAGAGAACCTCACTCGTATCTTCGATCCCTTCTTTACCACAAAGGATGTTGGAAAGGGCACGGGATTGGGTCTCAGCACCTCTTACGGCATCGTGGAGACCCACGGAGGGAGGATCAAAGTCAAGAGCAAAGTGGGGGAAGGAACGACCTTCACGATCGAACTCCCCACTCATCCAGAGCCAAAGCCCAGGGTCGAGGGGCAAGCCATTCAGGGGACGGGGTAAACCCTGTTAGAAAGGACAGGACCCGTTAGAAATAAGTCTCTCTGAGCGGATGCCGCTACCCTCGGGGGAGTAGATTTTCAACGGGGTTTACTAAAAATTCTAACGGGTCGGGGCTTTAAACCCTGCCCTTTCCGAAGGGGATTAAAATTATGATACACAACCCCGCTTAAAAAACCGGGGCTTTCTAACGGGGTAAACGATGAATCCGAGTCAGCAAACAAACGCAAAAGGGAATTCCTTCTTATCCGAAGTTGTTCAGACGAGCGGTGAAAAAATACAGGCGTGTTACCAATGCCAGAAATGCTCTGCAGGATGCCCAGTGGCTTATGCCATGGACATCCTGCCCAATCAGATCCTTCGCCATATCCAGTATGACCACCGAGAAAGGGTTCTCTCTTCAAAGACCATCTGGATCTGTGCTTCTTGTTACACGTGCAGCGTTCGATGCCCGAACAACATCGACATCGCTAAGATTATGGATACGCTGAGAGGGCTGGCCATTCATTCCGGTGTGAAGCCAGGGGAGAAGGATATTCCTCTTTTTCACTCTGTCTTTTTGGATACGATCAAATCAAAAGGCCGAATTCACGAGCTCAGTCTCATCCTCCAGTTTAAGGCCAAGACCCGCGATTTTCTCAAAGACGCTGGCCTGGGATGGAAGATGTACCGTAAAGGAAAGATCAAACTTTTTCCATCCAAATTCGGGGGAGGAAAAGAGATTCAACAGATCTTCAACGCTTTTGAGAAAGGGGAAAGACGGTGATAGAGATCTCCTATTACCCGGGCTGCTCCCTCCATGGAACTGCCAGGGAATACGATGAATCTATTCGAGGAGTGTCGAACCTCCTCGATATCCAGCTTCAGGAGTTGGAAGACTGGACTTGCTGCGGCGCCAGTTCTGCCCACTGCACGGATGAAGAGCTCGCCATTGACCTCGCTGCTCGAAATCTGGCCATTGCAGAGAAGAGCGATCGGGAGTTGCTGGTGCCCTGCGTCGCCTGCTACAGCCGATTCAAGACAGTAGAAAAAGAGTTAAAGGAACATTCAAGGAAACTTTACTTCCCTTATCAGGGGAATGTCCCCATCCGGTACTCCTTGGACTTTTTCTCTGACGGGCTGATCTTGGAGGAGGTGAAGAAAAAGCGGGCGAAGCCTCTTTCAGGGCTGAAGGTTGTCTGCTACTACGGGTGCCTCACGGTTCGGCCGCCAAAGCTGACTGGAATCCAGGAGTATGAAAACCCCGAACATATGGACCTCCTCATGGACCTGTTGGGCGCGGAACCCATTCCTTGGTCCTATAAGACTGACTGTTGCGGGGCCAGCCTGGTGATGACTCGAACCGACATCGTCAGAAAATTGAGCCAACGAATCCTCTCCATGGCCAAGGAGGCAGAGGCTGACTGTCTGGTCACAGGTTGTCCCATGTGTCAGGCAAATCTCGACACCCGTCAGGAGGAATTGGAGAAGGAGACAGGAGAAAAGTACGATCTGCCTATACTGTATTTCACAGAGTTGATGGGATTGGCTCTGGGCCATAAAGATGCCAAGAAGTGGTTGGGCCGTCATATCACCGATCCCATCAAGACTCTAAGAAACAAGGGGCTACTGTAATGGGTTTGTTATGAATTGTGACAATGCGATCATAATGGGCGGATTGAAATTCCAAATACCAAGCACCAAATCCCAAACAAGCACCAATGTTCAAAATACAAATTTTACAAACAAAAAAGTTTGGAATTTTGATATTGGAATTTGAGATTTATTTGGGATTTGGATATTGGGATTTGGGATTTCGATCGCGGTAGTTCCAACAGAGGATCTGTATACCATATGTGAGCGAGAGGAATGCAATGGCTGATAAAGTTGGAGCCGTGATGGTTGTTGGAGGCGGAATTGCTGGAATCCAAGCCTCTCTCGACCTTGCAGAATCTGGGTACTATGTCTACCTTGTGGAGTCCTCTCCTGCAATCGGTGGAGTCATGGCCCAATTGGACAAGACCTTCCCAACCAACGATTGCTCCATGTGCATTCTCTCTCCCAAACTGGTCGAGGCAGGCCGACATCTCAATATTCAGACCCTTACCTACTCCGAGGTGATGAAGGTCGAAGGGGAACCTGGGAACTTTGAAATTACGGTCAGAAAGAAGCCCCGCTACATCGATCCTACCAAATGTACAGGTTGTGGAGAGTGTCCACAGGCATGTCCGGTGAATATCAAAAGCCAGTTCGATGAAGCCTTAGTTGATCGGAAGGCGATCTATAGACCCTACGCTCAGGCCTTTCCCAATATCTTTACTATTGAAAAAGGCGACAGAGCCCCTTGTGGTCTCACCTGCCCTGCTGGTATCAATGTTCAAGGTTATGTTGCCCTGATCGGAGCGAGTAAATATAAAGAGGCCCTCTCTTTGATCTACGAGAATCTTCCCCTTCCGGGCATATTAGGACGAATCTGTCCCCATCCCTGTGAAAAAGAATGCAATCGCAAGGAGCTGGATAAACCCATTGCCATCTGCGGACTGAAGCGATTTCTTGCAGATCAGGTCAACCCCGTTAGAAAGGACGGACCTTTAGATCCCGCCATTTCTGAGGAAACAATACGTCATGGTTCTCCCTCCGTATCCAAAGAGGTGAGGAATTCTAACGGGGTCAAAGATGAGATCCCAGCTCAAAAGGCAGAACCGAAAGAGGAACGCATAGCCATCATAGGTTCTGGCCCGGCAGGCCTGACCGCTTCGGCCTTCTTAGCTCAGAAAGGATACGCGGTCACCATTTTTGAGGCCCTGCCGGTCATGGGTGGTATGCTCCATGCAGGCATCCCTGCCTACCGTCTTCCGAGACAAATCTTAGAAGAAGAGATTAAGCTGATTCAATCCCTCGGTGTGGAGATTAAGACCAACTCGCCCATTGGCCCAAGTCTCACCTTCGACGATCTCTTTGGGCAAGGGTATCGAGCCATCTTTCTTGCTGTTGGCGCTCACCAGGATCAGAAACTTGGCATTCCTGGAGAAGAGAACTCCGGTGTCATCCCAGGTGTTGTCTTTTTAAGAAAAGCCAATCTGGGCCAGAAAGTGGAAATTGGCCAACGGGTTGCTGTCATCGGTGGCGGAAATGTGGCCATTGATGCAGCCCGGACAGCTCTGCGCATGGGAAGCAAGGAGGTTACGATTATCTATCGTCGATCTCGAAATGAGATGCCTGCCTATGAGGAGGATGTCGAAGAGGCAGAGGAAGAAGGGGTGAAGTTCCAATTCTTAGCTGCTCCGTCGGAGATTGTCCTGAAAAATGGAAAGATGAGTTCTCTCCGATGTGTCCGGATGGAGTTAGGTGAACCCGATGCCTCGGGTCGAAGGCGTCCGATCCCCATAAAGGGATCTGACTTCTTGGTCGGAGTCGATACCGTGATCCCTGCAATTGGCCAGATTCCTGATCTCTCCTTCCTAAAAGGAATGGAGATCGAGACCACAGCTCAAGGGACGATCAAAGTCGATCCTGTGACTCTACAAACATCCAAGAGAGGTATCTTTGCAGGAGGCGATGCCGTCACCGGGCCTTGGATTGCGATCGAGGCAGTGGCCGCAGGCAAAGAAGCAGCCTTCTCCATCGACCGTTACCTAAGGGGGCAGGATCTTTACCAAGGAAGAGAGAAACCAAAGCTCGAAAAGGCTCGATTTGAAGAGATCTATGCTGGCCAACCCAAGGCTTCAAGAGAGCGGATGGAAATGCTTCCTCTCGAAGAGAGGCAGAAAGCATTCGGAGAGGTGAAGAAGGGTTTTACTGAGGAACAGGCTAAGAGAGAGGCCCTTCGGTGCCTCAATTGTGGACTCTGTTCTGAATGTCTCCAGTGCATCGCCCTCTGCAAGGCAGGAGCAGTTAACCATCAAATGAAAGAAGAGACCGTTAGGTTTTGGGTAGGTTCCATCATCTTGAGCCCAGGGTTTGATGAATTTGATCCAGAGAGATTGGTTCCTTACGGATATGGTCGTTTTGCCAATCTGATCACCAGCATTCAATTTGAGCGGATCCTCAGTGCCTCAGGCCCTTTCCAGGGAAATCTTTTAAGACCGTCTGACCGAAAGGCACCGAAGAAGGTCGCCTGGATTCAATGTGCAGGCTCCAGAGACATGAGCGGAGACGGAGGAAATGAGTACTGCAGTTCGGTCTGCTGCATGTACGCCATCAAAGAGGCGGTCATTGCCAAGGAACATCATCACGAGGTGGAACCGACGATCTTCTACATGGACATCCGGGCCCACGGAAAGGATTTCGATGCCTATTACGAAAGGGCCAAGAAAGAATATGGCGTCCGATTCATCCGTTCAATGATCTCTCGGGTGGCAGAGAGGCCAAAGACAAAGAATTTGTTGATCACTTATGTCGATTCTGAAGGCCAAGTGAAAGAGGAGGAGTTTGGTCTTGTCGTCCTCTCTGTGGGCTTGACGCCCTCTCAAGGGGCGAAAGAATTAGCAAAAAAGATGAACCTCCAGCTCGATACCTATGGGTTCTGTAAGACCGATGAGTTCTCACCGCTCCAAACCAGTCAACCCGGTATCTATGTTTGCGGTGCCTTCCAGGGACCGAAGGATATCCCCGAGACCGTGGCCCAGGCCAGTGCAGCCGTAGCCAGCGCCTCCAGCCTTCTTACCGATGTCCGGGGAAGCCTAACGAAGAAAAAAGATTACCCTGCTGAGACTGACGTGCGAGGCCAGGAGCCTCGCATCGGTGTCTTCGTTTGCCACTGCGGGATCAACATCGGAGGGGTGGTCAATGTTCCGGAAGTGAGGGAATATGCAAAAACTTTAGATGGCGTGGCCTACGTGGAGGAAAACCTCTACACCTGCTCTCAAGACACTCAAGAAAAGATCAAGAAGGCCATCCAGGAAAACCAACTGAACCGTGTGGTTGTCGCCTCCTGTTCACCGAGAACCCACGAGCCCCTGTTTCAGGAGACGATTCGCGAGATGGGATTGAATAAATACCTTTTCGAGATGACCAACATCAGAGACCAGTGTTCCTGGGTCCATATGCATCAGCCCCAGGAGGCTACAGAAAAAGCAAAGGAATTGCTTCGGATGGCCATCGCCAAGTCCCGTCTCCTACAACCATTGAGAGAACCTCTCGTGGAGGTCATCAAAAAAGGACTGGTCATCGGCGGAGGCCTCTCAGGGATGAAGGCAGCTTTGGAATTGGCCCGACAGGGATTCGAATGCGCCCTGGTGGAAAGAGAGGCTCAACTCGGTGGAAACCTCCGTCATATTTACTCCACGATGGATGGAAATGATCCGCAAGAACTTCTCCGTAATACCATGAAGGAGGTCCTTGAGAATCCGCGCATTCAGGTCTTCACAAAGGCAGAGCTAAAAAACCTCAATGGCTATGTCGGCAATTTTAAATCGACCATTTCGACGAATGGTTCTGAAGAAGAATTTGAACACGGTGTGGTCATCGTTGCCGTCGGAGCAAAGGAAAGCGTTCCAACCGAATATCTTTACGGCCAGGATAGAAGAGTGATCACACAAAAAGAACTTGAGGAAAAGATTGCTCTTCATTCGGATGAACTCCATCCATCCCAACACATTGTCATGATCCAGTGCGTTGGGTCGAGAACACCAGAGCGTCCGAACTGTAGCCGAATCTGTTGCTCCGTGGCTGTGAAGAATGCCTTAAAGATCAAAGAAAAGAATCCAGAGGCCAAGGTGACGATCCTCTATCGTGACATCCGTACTTATGGATTGGCTGAGCGATACTATACCCAAGCGAGAAATCAGGGGATCGAATTTACCCAATATGATCTCGATTCGAAACCCGAACTGAGCGTGGAACAAGGTCTTCTTAAATTAAAGGTCAAGGATAGAATTCTTGGTGAAGTGGTTGATCTCCGGCCGGACCTCGTCGTTCTGTCGAGCGCGATCACTCCCTACCAGAATGAGGCTTTGGCGAAGATGCTCAAGGTACCTTTGACTGCTGACGGATTCTTCCTCGAGGCCCATATGAAGCTTCGGCCAGTCGATTTCGCTACGGACGGTATCTTCTTGGCTGGATTGGCCCATTTCCCAAAGACGATTAGCGAATCGATCTCTCAGGCCGATGCTGCTGTGGCTCGTGCCACTGCGGCCATTGCCAAGGGATATGTCAGCGTTCTTCCGGCCATCTCAGAGGTGGATCAGACGAGGTGTGTGGGGTGTGGACTCTGTGAATTGCTCTGTCCCTTCAGCGCCATTCGCGTTGTGGAAACCGAGAAAGGGAGCAAGGCGGAGACGATCGCTGCCTCCTGCAAGGGATGTGGGGTTTGCAGTGCCAGTTGTACCCAGAGGGCAATTACGATTCATCATTTCTCTGATGACCAGTTGACGGCTCAGATCGAGGCCCTCATGCCCTTAACGGAGAAGAAAGCAGCCTGAAAGATGAAATTTCAAATGTCAAAATCCAAATGCCAAATGAATGTCAAATTCCAAAATAAAAGCTTTTGACATTTGACCTTTGGATTTGATTTGAAATTTGAGCTTTGACATTTGACATTTAGGTGAACGATATGGCTTTTGAACCAAAAATATTATCGTTCCTATGTAACTGGTGTGCTTATGCCGGCGCGGATCTGGCAGGGATCTCGAGGTTCCAGTATCCTCCTAACACTCGCGTTATCCGTGTGATGTGTTCCGGTAGGGTCGATCCAGCCTTCATCCCGAAGGCCTTCCTCGCTGGATACGACGGTGTTCTGGTTTTAGGATGCCATCCAGGAGACTGCCATTACTTAACCGGAAATCTTCAGGCTGAAAAGAAGATGGTCCTGACCCGAAAGTTGCTGAACATGGCGGGCATTGAATCGGAAAGACTTCTTCTGGACTGGGTTTCAGCAGGTGAAGGCGAGCGTTTCTCCCAGGTCGTTCGCCAATTCATTGAGAAGATTCGAAACCTCGGCCCCTTCCCTCTTGATCGGGAAATGGAAGGAAAACTTCAAGCGGTGAAGGTCTCTCTCGAAGGAGAAAAGATTCGCTGGATGGTAGGTAAAGGCCCTGAATTGATGGAAAAGGAAAATGTCTACGGAGAGCTTCTTTCTAAAGAGAAACTGGAAGAGATGATCGAGGGCACGATTCGCGATGAGTTGATCAAGAATCGCATTATCCAGTTGGTTGAAGCCAAACCCTTGGCTGCAACAGAGATCAGTCAGACACTCAACCTGAAATTGAAGAATACTCTGGCGTATCTCGTTTCACTGGTTGGAGAAGGAAAGATTGGATTCGATTCCTCGGAGGAAGGAAAGATTCCGAAGTATACACGTAATGTGTAAGTGGTTTAGTTTTAAGTTCAAAGTTCAAAGTTCAAAGTTCAAAGTTCAAAGTTCAAAGTTCAAAGTTCATAGTCCATAGTTCATAGTTCATAGTCCATAGTCCATAGTTCAGAGTTTGGAGTTTTTATATATGGAAGCGGCACTAAAGATGGATGAGATAAAAAAAGATCAGCCCATTGGCGCCGTGATGGTGGTCGGTGGCGGAATCGGTGGGATGCAGGCCTCCTTAGATCTGGCTGAGTCGGGATTCTTTGTCTACGTAGTAGACAACTCTCCTACCATCGGTGGCGTGATGGCACAACTCGACAAGACCTTTCCGACGAATGACTGTTCCATGTGCATCATGTCACCAAAGTTGGTGGAGACCGGGAGACACCTCAACGTCCGTATCATCTCGAACGCAGAGATCGAAGGAGTGGAAGGCGGGCCTGGCCGATTTGCAGTGACGGTCACCAAGAAACCAAGGTACATTCGCCTTGATAAATGCACAGGCTGCGGTGAATGTGCCAAACACTGTCCGGTCAGCGCCATCGATACCTACAATGAGAGACTGAGCCGAAGGGCTGCCATCTATATTAAATATCCACAAGCCATCCCCAAAGTCTTTCTTATCGATCGGGACCAGTGTATTGGATGCGGCCTCTGTGAGAGGGTCTGCCTGGCCAAGGCGGTCAATTATGCGGACAAACAGGACGTTGAAAAGATCGAGGTTGGATCCATCATCCTCGCCCCGGGCTACGAAGTCTTCGATGCCCACTTGCGAAAGGAATTCGGTTACGGGGTTTATTCCAATGTGGTATCGAGTATCGAGTTTGAAAGACTCCTGAGTGCAACTGGGCCTCACCGCGGCCATCTCCTCCGTCCTTCGGATGGAACGATCCCAGAGAGGATCGCCTTCATCCAATGTGTGGGCTCAAGGGATTCCAACTGCGGGAATGATTACTGCTCTTCCATCTGCTGCATGTATGCCACCAAAGAGGCCATCATCGCCAAAGAGCATGTTCACTTTGTAAAGCCGACCATTTTCTATATGGACGTCCGGGCTTACGGAAAGGGATTTGACGCCTATTATGAAAGGGCTAAGTCCGAGTATGGGGTCCGGTTTATCAAGTGCATGGTCTCCAAGGCAAGGGAGCAGTTTAAGACAAAGAATCTTCTCATCACCTACGTGAACGAAGAAGGAAATTTTGTGGATGAGGAGTTTGAACTGGTGGTCCTATCCGTGGGCATGGTTCCTTCCAAGGGAGCCATTGAGATGGCAAAACGGATGAACGTTGAACTCGATACTTACGGATTCGCTAAGACAAAACCTTTTGAACCTACTTCCACCTCAAAACAGGGCATCTATGTGTGCGGAGCCTTTCAGGGGCCAAAGGATATTCCCGAAACCGTTACGCAGGCCAGTGGTGCAGTGGCCGATGCCACAGGAAGGATCGCTTCGGCAAGAGGGACGATGACTACGAAGAAAGAGTACCCTGTGGAATCGGATGTTGCTGCGGAAGAACCTCGAATTGGGGTCTTTGTCTGCCACTGCGGGATTAACATCGGTGGAGTGGTCAACGTTCCGGCAGTGAAGGAATATGCTCGCACACTAAAGAACGTCGTCCATGTTGATGAAAATCTATATACTTGCTCCACAGACACGCAGGAGAAGATAAAGAATGCCATCAAGGAACAGAACCTCAACCGTGTGATCGTCGCCTCCTGTTCTCCTCGAACCCATGAACCGATGTTTAGAGAGACGGTTCGCGAAGGAGGCCTGAACAAATACCTCTTTGAGATGGCCAACATTCGTGATCAGTGCTCTTGGGTCCATATGCGTCAGAAGGAAGAGGCCACCCGTAAAGCAAAGGACCTCGTGCGGATGGCCGTGTCCAATGCCCGGCTGATTCGACCTCTCGGCGAGCTGGCGGTATCAGTGATCCAGAAAGGATTGGTCATCGGAGGAGGGGTCTCGGGAATGACCGCTGCCCTTAAGCTTGCGGAACAAGGGTACGAGGTCTTCCTCCTTGAGAAAGAAGCCCAATTAGGAGGAAATCTTAGAAATCTCTACTATACCCTTGAGGCCGAAGATGTTCAGGCCTTTCTAAAGGATTTGATCGCTCGGGTGACGAACCATCCTCTCATTCATGTGATCACCAACTCGTTGGTCGTCGATTTCAGTGGCTCAAAGGGAAATTTCACAACGGGTGTGATGGTGGCACCTACCATGTACTATCGGAAGATCGAACATGGGATAACGATCCTGGCAACAGGTGCAGAGGAATGGAAACCCAACGAATACCTTTACGGCGAAGACAGCCGGATTGTGACCCAGCTTGAATTGGAGCGCCAAATTGCAAATCAGCCAGATGAGGTTGCTCGATCCCAGCGCGTGGTGATGATTCAATGCGTTGGCTCAAGAAATGAGCAAAGGCCTTACTGCAGCCGAACCTGCTGCGCTACAGCGGTGAAGAATGCCCTCAAGATCAGGGAACTGAATCCCAATGCCCAGATTACCATTCTCTACCGTGATATGCGAACGTACGGCCTCTTGGAGCCCTACTACGCCAAGGCCAGAAACGAAGGGATCATCTTCATCAAATACGAACCTGAAGAGAAGCCAGAGGTCAAAAAGGATGGTCAAAGTCTCTCCGTCTCCTTCATTGATCGAGTCTTAAAGGAACGGATGGAAATCGAACCCGACTTCCTAGTTCTTTCGGCAGCTACCGTTCCGAGGGAGAATCAAGAATTGGCCACGATGCTCAAAGTTCCTCGAACCGCAGAGGGTTTCTTCCTGGAAGCGCATATGAAGCTGAGGCCTGTCGATTTTGCTACTGACGGCCTCTACTTAGCTGGAGCGGGTCATGGGCCGAAATTGATCAGCGAAAGTATCTCTCAGGCAAGCGCAGCAGTGGCTCGGGCGTGCACCATCTTGTCCAAGGAGAAAATGTTGGTGGGTGGCGTTGTAGCGGTGGTGGAGGGTGAGCGGTGTGCGGCCTGTTTGACG
>CAZFJD010000076.1:8239-11758 GCA_964518775.1 uncultured Syntrophaceae bacterium | reverse complement strand
GCGCCACCTCCGAAATTGAAGCACAGCATTGCAGCTACATATAATCAGTCGACTTTACTGCCCTCGACGGTTACCCATACCTCAAATGAGCGCATTCTAAAACTTCGGAAGCTCGGTCGTCCCCCCGGACTCGGAACCGTGAAAACCAATTTTTTTACACCTTCTCACTCCTTGAAAGCGGTCATGGGTTCCAAAATCAATTCACCTCTCTTGAAGCGTTCGATAGAGAGGGGAGTGATGTCGATCGTTGTGGCCTTGCCTTCGGTAATCAACTCGGCGATCACCTTCCCAACAGCAGGGCTGTGCTGAAATCCATGGCCGCTGAAGCCATTGGCGAGAATCAATCCTTCCACCTCAGGAACCCTACCCAAGATCGCATGGTTGTCCGGCGATATTTCATAAAGTCCTGCCCATCCCCTGGCAATACGGGCGTTCTCTAAAGCTGGGACACGATAAGTGGCATTCTCAGAAGCCTCTGCCATCGCCTCATAATCGATGTTGAGGTTAAAACTCGGTTCCTTGTCCAATGGACCGGAAAGAAGCAAACCGTCCACCTCTTGCCGGAAATACCATCCTCTATGGAAATCGATCGTCAGTGGAACGGGCTGATCGCTTAGACAGAAAGGAGCAGTAACGAAGAGCTGCCGTCTGAGCGGTTTCACAGGGATATAGATGCCTGCCATCTCTCCGATCTGTGAGGCGTAAGGACCTCCTGCATTGACAACGACAGGCGTGGAAATCTCTTCCTCTCTTGTCCTCACCCCTTTGACTTTCCCTTGGATGACTGAAATCGCAACAACCTCTGTCCCCTCACAAATCTTCGCTCCTCCCCTCTTAGCCCCAGTCGCAAATCCGGATAAGATTTCGCTTGGGCCCGCATAACCATCCCATGAACAGAATGTCCCACCAAGGATATCGTCCAACCTCAGGTACGGCCACCGCAACTTCATCTCATCAGGATTCAAAAGATCAACGGGAATACCAAACTTCCGCTGGAGTTCCACATTCCCCTTGAAGATCTCCATTTCCAATTCGGTGGTTGCCAAAAAGAGATACCCGATCCGTCTAAATTCTGGATCGACCCCGAATTCCTCTCCAAATCCTTCGAAGGTTTTCAGCGACTCCAAGGAAAAACGGATGTTGATCTCTGTGGAGAATTGAGTTCTTATCCCTCCGGCAGAACGGCTGCTCGACCCTTCGCCCAACTGGCCTTTCTCCAGGAGAATAATCTTTCCGGCCTTTTTTTGAGAAAGGTGGTAAGCAATGCTCGTGCCGATGACCCCTCCTCCGATGATGACCACATCTGCGCTCTTTTCCATAGAGACCTATCCTCTAAAAAGCACTGTTGTACAATACCTCCCCTATTCCATGTAAACCCCGTATATCCCCGCCCTAAAGGACGGGGCTGTTCTTTATCTTTAGATTTGAAATTGCCTTCATTCCCAGTCTGAAGGCTGGGGCTTTCAAGATTATACGGGGTAAACATACACGAGAGAAAGATCTCTCGCAAGATTTTTTTCTTTACTTTTTCTCTCTCCGAGATAAAATAACAACCTAAGAAGGGGTATCTTTAAACCTCATAAATTATGACAGGAGGTGGCTTATGAGAAAAATGTCTATTTTCATCACTATCTCTCTGCTCGTTTTTACCGTTTCTTTGGCAAGCGCCCAAACGTTCACCTGGACGGCTGGACCTGTGGGCGGTGGATGGTATGCGATTTCGGGTGGCATTGCAAGCATCGTCAACGAAAAATCAGGAGGAATTACCGTCAAGGTGATTCCTGGGGGAGGTCGCCAAAATCCAAGCCTTGTGGATAAAGGTGACTGCGACCTTGGATTCGGACTTCCCTTTTTGAATGTCGCTGCATGGAATGGCGAAGATCCCTATGATCGAAAACATACAAATCTCCGTGCCATCGCAGGCGGTATGAGCCTAAACTATTTCCATTTCTATGTGGGAGTGGAGACCCCATTTAAGACGATGGATGAGGTCTTTAAGGAGAAAAAGGCGCTCCGAATGGGCATTTCTCCAACCGGAACTTCTGATGAGTGGGTTTTCCGGAAAACTATTTTGCACTACAAGGCCGATTACAAAGACCTGGAAGCTGCAGGATTTAAATTCTTTAGAGGGAACTATACTGAGCAGGCGTCTCAGTTCAAAGACCGAAATGTAGATGGGGTATTCACCTTTCTCGCCATTCCCGGGGCTGCCATTACTGAGGCTTCCATTGGTCGTTCTCTCCGTCTCATCAATTTCCCGCCGGATGTGCTTCAAACTTTACAAAAATATGGAATCGAATCTGGGAGAATTCCACCGGGAACTTATCCAAAAGCGGCCAATGCCAACGAAGAGATCACAACCGCTGTTGCTGGAAGCGTTATCCTTGTGAACAAGAGCGTGGCGGATGATGTTGCATACCGAATTGCGAAGGTCATCCACGAGAACCTGGATCAGTTCCGCAGGATTCATGGGAGTCTTGCTCCCTATGAACTGAAAAATGCCGTGACCGGATTGGGCATGATTCCTCTTCATCCGGGTGCTGAAAGATATTATAAAGAGAGAGGAGTTCTGAAATAAGAGATTTATTCTTCCAGGAACTTTGAACGCCCGCTCCGTCCTTTGATGGATTTGTGCGGGCGTTCTTTTAAGTCGACCCATTCGTTTCCCTTAAATGAAGGGGGAATAGTAAAAACTGACGATTTTCAACAGGTTCGAGGTTCTATAGAATACCACACCCAAGGGTACAGACGTGCGCTCTCTAAAAGGTTGGGTAAAGGCTTCTGTGGTGATCTATGGGGCAATTGCCTCCGTACTCCATCTTTATACGTCCGGTTTTGGGACGTTTGAGCCTCGTACCCAACGGGGGCTCCACCTTCTTCTTCTCCTCCCTTTAATTTATATTCTTTTCCCTGCGACAAAGAAGTCACCAAAGGATCGACCAAGTCTTCTGGATGTGATCGCCTCGACCTTCTGCTTTTTAGGTCCCGCTTATATCGTCTGGGATGCCGACCGACTCAATTTCCGTATGATAGGTATCGATCAAGTGTTGCCTGTGGAGATATTTCTGGGAACCATCTTAGTTCTCCTGATTGTGGAGGCCTGCCGAAGGGCCCTGTCACGTTGGATGGCAATCACTGCGGCTTTTACGATTTTTTATCTCGTCACTGCACCTTATTGGCCAGGTCTTTTGAAGTTTAAAGGATATTCTTTCCCCCGAATGGTCGAGATCCTCTTCCTGGCAGGGGATGAAGGAATTTTCGGTTTTCTCATGGGGATCTCGTCCAATATTCTATATATTTACATCCTCTTCGCCGGCTTCATGTTAAGTGCTGGGGTAGGCAATTTCCTCATCAATTTTGCTGTATGGACAGCAGGATGGTCAAAGGGTGGCTCTGCTAAGATCGCTGTCATCTCCAGTGCCCTTTATGGAACTGTAAGCGGAAGTACTGTGGCCAATGTCTATGCCACGGGAAGTTTCACGATTCCTTTGATGAAGAGAGGCGGGTTTGTCCCCAAGC
>CAZFJD010000076.1:0-8229 GCA_964518775.1 uncultured Syntrophaceae bacterium | reverse complement strand
TGCAGGGACTGGAGGGCAGATCATGCCGCCGATCATGGGAGCAGGTGCCTTTATTATGTCGGAGGTCACCGGCGTCCCTTATTTTAAGATTATTCAAGCCGCAGCCATTCCTGCCCTGCTTTACTACCTTGGTCTATTCTTCGTGGTCCACTTCATTTCGGTCCGTCAAGGCATGGTGGCCATTCCAAAGGCCGACCGGCCAAGTGTCTGGTCAATCCTACGCAATGGCTACTACTTCTCTCCTTTCATCATGATCATCATCTTCTTAGCGTACGGATATTCTCCGTCCAAATCTGCTTTCTACGTCATCTTGATCATCCTCGGTCTCAGTTTCTTGGACCGCAGGACCTGGCTAACTCCAAAAAAGATTTTGGATACCCTATTCCAGTCGGCGATGAACGCTGCGATCATTGCCACAGCCCTTGCTGCCTCTGGGATGATCGTGGGTATCCTCACACGAACTGGAGCGGCATTGGCCTTTGGTGGCGTTCTATTAAGCGCCTCCTTCAACAATCTCGTTCTGGCAATGATCCTTGTCTTCCTGGTGGTCAGTGTGCTCGGAACTGGAATTCCTACAACCCCTTCCTATATCATTGCCGTCACTGTTGGGGCCTCCGCCCTCGGAAACTTTGGAGTTGCTTTATTGGCAGCACACCTCTTTGTCTTCTACTATGCGGTCCTTTCTGATCTCACCCCTCCAGATGCCATCACAGCATTTGCTGCGGCAAACTTAGCTGGATCTGAAATGATGTCAACAGGTGTCGAAGCCTTCAAACTTGGAATTGCAGGTTTTCTTGTCCCCTTTGCCTTTGTCTTTCAACCTGCCCTTCTTCTCCAAGGCACCTTCCTCGAAATCATCAGAGGAACAGCGTTGGCCGGCTTGGGTGTAGTCTGTCTGGCAGCCTTCCTTATCGGTTACGTATGGGCACCCTTGAGTTGGCTCCACCGAATTCTGTTTGCTGTTGCTGCTGGCTTGTTAGTCTTTCCCACGATCGGTATGGAAATTCTTGGAATCGGATTGGCATTGGGACTTTTTATCTGGGCAAGGCTTAAAGTCTAAGGTCTGATGGTAAGGGTAACGATGCCTGTTTCGTCAATGGGTTATGTCTTTGGTTTTTCTTCTTTTTAACATCTTCAACAAAAAAAGCATCTCTTCGTTCTTCATTCCATAGCAGCACATCAGATAGGCCCCGATACCAGTTAAAATCCCAGTCCCGAGAAGTAAAACTTTCTCGACCTCGTTACCGGTTGTAGACCAATTCCCCAAGGAGCAAATAAGATAGGCTGCCAAACCCATTGGAAGGCTACAAAGGAAGATGCGCAGTAGAGATTTAATATTTCTCCTTATATCCAAGTTCCCCAATCTGAGACCCAGTTTCCGAAAGAGAAGGATAAGGTTAAGCATCGACGAAAGGCTCGTGGCTAAGGCCAAACCTGCATGCTTCAAAGGGAAGATGAATATCGCATTAAAAATCACATTTGCCCCTAAGCAGATCAGGGCGATCTTAAGGGGCGTCCAGGTATCCTGGAGGGAATAGAAGGCAGGGACAACCGTCCTCGATCCGGCAATTGCCCAAAGGCCGACCGAATAGAAAAAAAGGGCTTTGGCCGTCATCACTGTTGCAGAATAGTCAAACAGCCCTCTTTGAAAGAGGAGATTGATGATCGGAGTCTTCAAGGCAATCAGTCCTACCATGGCAGGAATGCTGATGAACGAAACCAACCGAAAGGTGAAGGAAAGGGTCTCCCTTAATTCCTCCATCTTTCCCTGAGAAGCGAGTCCTGAAAGGCTTGGGAGCGATGCCATTCCAATCGCAATGGCAAAAATCCCCAATGGGAATTCCATCAATCGGTCCGCAAAGTAGAGATAGGAGACACTCCCACTCGGAAGAAAAGAGGCAAAGATGGTATCGATGAACACATTCAGCTGGTAGACCGCAGTTCCGATCAGGCCTGGAATCATAAGAGACCCAATTCGTTTGATCGCTGGATTTCGAAAATTGAAGTTGAATCTGAAATTGACCCCTCTCTTCATCAAGAAAGGGATTTGAAAGAGAAACTGGATCACCCCTCCGGCAAGAACTCCGAAGGCCAACGCCATCACTGGCTTTTGAAGGATAGAATAAAAAAGGAAGACCGAAAGGATGACCGAGATATTGAGAAAGATGGGAGCGATCGCTGGAGCAAAGAAATGCCGAAGGGAGTTGAGGATTCCCATGCAGAGAGCAAAAAGTCCCATGAAGAAAAGATAGGGAAAGATGATCTGGTTGAGCAGGACGGTCAGTTGAAACTTCTCCGGAATTCGAGCAAATCCCGGAGCGATGATGTGGATCAAAATCGGTGAAAAAAGAATTCCGAGAATAACCATGATCGATAGGATCACTCCGGCCATGGTGAATGCGATATGGGTAACCTCTCTGGTCTCTTCTTCTGAACGCTGGTTTAGGTATTCCGTATAGACGGGGATGAAGGAGATGGTCAAAGACCCTTCTCCTACCAATCGCCTCCAAAGATTCGGGATACGAAATGCGACGAAAAAGGCATCCGCGGCCATCCCTGCCCCAAAGAAATGGGCGATCACCATATCCCTTAGGAACCCTAAGATGCGGCTGAGGAGAGTCCCCATTCCAATGGTGGTGGCTGCTCGAGTGATCTTATGAGTTTCAGCCATAATGCGTTATTTGAAAAAGTATTGACACAAGCTATAACAAAATGTTAAAAAAATCAATTAAATCAATTTCAGATTGAGGGATTTAGGAATTCTAAAATTCGCAATTCCTAAATTCATAATAGAAGGGAGGTTAAATCTTGGCAACTCATTTATCAGCGCTGAAACGAGCAAGACAAAATGAGAAGAGGAGGCTTCGAAACCTCCACGTCGAAAGCACGGTGAAATCCGCAATCAAGAAGGTAAGGGAGGCCATTGAGGGAAAAGATATTGAAGGAGCCCAAACCGCTTTGTCAAAAGCAATCCCTCTCATCCAAAAGGCCCATTCCAAAGGTGTGTTTCATAAGAATACCTCAACCAGAAAGATTTCTCGGTTAACTCTGGAGGTCAATGCACTATCCGCAGAGCGCGGGGCGCCTAGCGCATAGCGAATTCACTGAGGCCGGCAGAGGTCAATCACCAGCTTCTCCATCAGAAGATCTTTTTGGAGACGGCCTCTCTTGATAGACAAATCAATCTGGTGGCACTTTAAGATCCCTTGCCGCAGCGAAGTCTCAGTGAAATGCCTTCCCTGGTCTATCAGTTTCTTCACATTCCATGGTGACATCCCCAGTTGCTTTGCGATTTCCCCTGCTTCCTCTTGCTGAGAGATTACCTCCTTCACTCTCCATATATTCCGGTACTGCTTGGCCATCATGCTCAAAAGGAGCGGAACAGGATCATCCATCTTCTTCGAGGGCCCTTCCTCCTTCTTAAACAAAATGGTCTTTGATGCCATTGCCTTTCCCAGGATTCCAAGGGCCTTTTCCAAATCTTGATGGCCAATGGCGTCCATGAGATCAAAGACTGTGCTCACCTTCACTTCTGAAGCAACCCCTTCTACATCAGACAGCTCGGCCGTCCTTTTCTGCCCGACTACCAAAAACGCCTTTTCCAAGGCGTTCTCCAGATCGTGCAGGTGATCCCCGACCACTTCAACCAGATAGTCCGCAGCATCCTCTGAGAGTCTCTTCCCTTTCTCGGCCATTCGGTTCTTCACCCAAGAAACCAAGGCACTCCCCTTCAATCGAAGGCATTCTATGACTCTCCCAACTTTCTCGATCGCACCCCGGTGTTTTCGCCAGAGGCCTATGGTTTGACCACACAAAACAAAACAGGTGGTAGGAGAAGGGTTTTGGATATATTTCAACAATTCCTCCATCTTCTCTTCATCCATACGGTCTGCTTCGCTGACAAGGACAAACCGATATCGAGAAAACATTGGGATGGTTTGGGCCGTCTGAACGATCTCCTTCCCACTATGCCCTTCTCCGCTGAACAGGTGGAAGTTCAGTCCCCTCTCCTTCTGAGAAAGAGTGCGCTCCAATAAACGCTGAATCTCAAGATCGATGAGGTAATCTTCAGGCCCGTAAAGGAGATAGACAGGATAGATTTCTGCCTTTTGCTTCGTCATGAGTCAATTTCTTACCATGTTTTCCAATGGCATGGCAACAAGTTAAATTCCAAGACCATATCCCTACCCTGCACCGTAGGTGCTCGGTGGCTTGGAGCTGGGTGATTGCTTTCTTCTGCTTCCCACATAGAGATCGTACTCTAATAACCTGCACTCGATATTGCTGTTAAAAAAAGGAATCCTTCTTTTTGTCCTTAATCCAACTTTTTTTGCGAGATCGAGATTACCCGTAAAAATATACCCTTTATATCCGACGCATCCCTTTTTAAAAAAATCACCGATGGACCGATAAGTCCCCTTGAGCTTTTCGATCTGGCCTAACCGTTCACCATATTCGGGATTGAGTAGAACAACGCCCCCACCCTCTGCGATAGGCGTTTCTGAAAAATCACATACTCCAAATTCAATAAGATGGGCCACACCAGCTGTCATTGCATTTTTCTTGGCAGCCTCTACGGCCTTCGGGCTGATATCCGCGGCAATGATCCTTCCGTTCAGCCCACTCTTCGAGACTCCTCTTGCCTCCTTGCGCAAAGCCTTCCATTGAGATAGGTCAAATCCTTTCAGATGCATAAAGCCGAAATTGTCTCTCAGGAGACCCGGAGCTTTGTCAAGGCCAATCAGTGCTGCCTCAATGGCAAGTGTTCCGCTACCGCACATGGGATTGATGAAATTCCCATACCCCTTCCAACCGGTTGCCAGGACGACAGCCGCTCCAAGTGTCTCCTGCATCGGTGCCTTCAGAGGGATCTTTCTATATCCACGCCTGGAAAGAGGGATGCCAGACGTGTCGAGATAAACCCTGCACTGCTCGCCTTTCCAATATAGATGAATCACCGTGCTATCCCTTTTGGGACCGGAATCGGGACGAAGGCCGAACCTCTCTTTCATCCGGTCGACGATCCCGTCCTTGCATCTAACATTTGCAAACCTTGAATCCTTAATGCTTGGAGTCTCAACAGATGAAGTCATGCAAAGGTAACCATCTTCGGGGATGTAATCTTCCCACTCGATCCTCGAAATCCTTTTGTAAAGCTCGTCAGGTCCCTTCGCTTTAAATTCCTTGAGAAGAAAAAGGACCCGGTGTCCTGTTCGGAGAAAAAGGTTGAGCCTCATGGCATCATCCATCGTCCCTTCGGTCTCAACCTCCGCAACACCTTCCGATAGAATCGGAAGCGCCAATGAAAGAACTTCCTCTTTTAAGAAGGGAGGAATAGCCTTGGCACAGGTAATGACAATGCTACTCTTTTGTGCAAATACGGACATGGCGCACCTTCTGCTATGATAACATTTTATCGATCCCTTCACCTTTGTCAATCAATATGCCCTCACTTTCCCATCCCTTTTGTGTTAATATTTGGGTGATCTTACTACCACGAAAAGGGATATGGACCGATGGAACAATGGCAAAGAAGTCTTGATAAAAGTCTAACCCATCTTGAGGAGTTGGCTGCTCTTTTTCATATAGACATCGAGCCCTTAAAACCGGTGGTGGAACATTATCCGTTGCGGATCACTCGTTATTATTTGAATCTCATCGAGAAACCTGGTGATCCCATCTGGCTTCAATGCGTGCCAGATCCGCGGGAAGTGGAAGATGATCACCTTCCTGCTGATCCTCTCAATGAGGATAGATTGACTCCGGTACCGGGTCTCATCCACCGCTATCCAGATCGGGCCGTGTTGCTTGTCTCGTCCGCCTGTCCAACCCTTTGTCGATTCTGCATGAGAAAATCTCGCATTGGCCATCGCGGGATATCGAACAACGGAAATTCTATGGATGCTGCTTTGGAATATGTCGAAAGAACCAGAGTGATCCGTGATGTGATCCTTTCTGGCGGGGACCCCTTATTGCTTTCTGAGGAATCCCTTGGAGATATACTGACAAGGTTACGCAAAATCTCCCATCTCGAAATGATCAGGATCAATACCCGCGCACCAGTGACTCTGCCGGAGCGTATCACGCTTCGGCTTTGCAGGATATTAAAACGTTATCATCCGCTCTACATAAACACCCACTTCAATCACCCATTAGAAATTACGCCCCAATCCGCTGAAGCCTGCGCCAGGCTTGCTGACGCTGGGATTCCATTGGGCAACCAGACCGTACTCTTAAAAGGTGTGAATGATGATCCGGACGTAATGAAGAAGCTGATGCAAAAGCTCTTAACCATCCGGGTACGTCCTTATTACATCCACCAGGCGGATTTGGTCAAGGGAACAAGCCATTTTCGCACTCCTGTCGAGCAGGGTTTAAAAATCATGTCTGCCTTGAGAGGCCATACCTCGGGCATGGCAACACCCTATTATATGATTGACCTGCCAGGAGGTAAAGGGAAAGTCCCCGTCCTTCCAGAGGATGTAACAAGAGAGGGAAAGAGAATTTTCTTGCGTAACTATCTGGGTGAGGTGTTTGAATATCCTAACGAAGTACAATGAACGATGAACTATGAACAATGAATGAGAAAATTAAAGTTCCTCAGGGGTGAAGGCTACCACTTCATCAATGCTTTCTGCATCAAGAAAGACCATGACCAACCGATCGACTCCAAGAGCGATCCCTGCCGAAGGAGGCATATTCGCCAGCTCCCCCAAAAATTTTTCGGGCATGGGATAAGTGGGTTTGCCCAAAGCATGACGGTTTGCATTTTCCTGGAGTAAGTGTTTCCTTTGTTCTTCTGTGTCAATAAGTTCTGAAAAGGCATTAGCCAGTTCCAAGCCGCCTATGTAAAGCTCAAAACGTTCTGCAACCGTTCTATCGTCCCTCTTTAACCGAGCCATCGCCCTTCGCTGGGCAGGGTAGTCATAAATAAATATCGGCTTCTCGAGGCCGAGTCTCGGTTCAATATCTCGGACCATGATTTCATCAAAAAGGTCTTGCTCCAGTGCCTCTCCCATGGAAATCTGAGAGCAGCGCTGAAATGCCTCTTCCACAGAGATTCTTGCCCACGGCCCTCCGAGATCAATCTCCTGGCCTCGATAGGTCATTTTTTTTTCCAATCCCAACCCAGAGGCAACCGCTAAAATAAGATCCTGACATTCCTCCATCAGCTCCTTGTAGTCGCAGCCCGCCCGATACCATTCCAGAAGCGTGAATTCTGGAATATGTTGACTTCCCCGTTCTCCTTCTCGCCAACAACGGCAGAGCTGAAAGATCTTCTCATATCCTGCAGCGAGCATTCGCTTCATACAGATTTCAGGAGAGGTATGCAGGAACCATGTTCCGGAGGCTATGGCATCGATGTAGGATTCCGGTGCTGGCGCAGGAATCCGGTGAGGGGTTTCGACTTCCAGGTAACCCCGAACGCTGAAAAATCTTCTGATCTCTTGGCGGATTTTTGCTCTCTGTTGAAGGGCCTTCTGCCGCCTGGCCAATGGCCAGTTCTTCATCACAGAATTGGTCATGATCGCATGGTCTCTCATGCCTGCGTGCCGGAAGGAAACGCTTCTGCGTGTAGGCGCGAACGATGAAAATCGTCTATGGGTTAGGGCAACGAAGCCAGCCCTGTACCATATTAGGTTCAGGGCCAGTTTCGTTTAGAGTCGAAGGGTTACGGTTAAAAGATTTAAAGATTTTAAGCCCAACAACTTAACCCTTGAACGAAACGGGCATCCCTGCCTGCCGGCAGGCAGGTTTACTGTTACCTTTTAACCAATAACTCTTATTTTCGAAGCAATTATCCTTTGACTCTCGTGGAGTACTCGCCGGTGCGGGTATCAATGGTGATCAACTCGCCCTCTTCAACGAAAGGGGGCACACGGAGCACATAACCCGTTTCTACGGTAGCCGGCTTAAAATCTACCTTTGCCGTATCCCCTTTCACCCAGAGCTCCGTCTTAATCACCCTGAGGTTGACGAAGTTTGGCAATTCGACGCCGATCGGCCTCTCCTTGAACAAGAGTACTTCAACATTTAAATTCTCGGTCAGGAAATTTTTGGCATCGCCCAGCCCTTCTTCACCAATAGCAATCTGTTCGAAAGTCTGGTTGTCCATGAAATGGTAATGATCTCCTTCTCTATAAAGAAACTGCATGGGACGTTCTTCCAATGAAGCGGGCTCAAACGTATCCCCCTCTCGGTATGTTCGGTCGATGATCATGCCGGTGA
>CAZFJD010000075.1:0-11804 GCA_964518775.1 uncultured Syntrophaceae bacterium | reverse complement strand
AACATCCATAACCAGGTGAGCACACTGAGTGAGGTGGGGACGATCCAAGGAAGGAGAAGTGCTCCTCGCACTAAGTTCCGGTAAGGAAATTCATGATTCAACAGGACCGCCAGAATTAGGCCGAGTAATAGTTTGAGTGAAACTGTGGAGATAGTATAGATGAATGAATTCCGAACGGTCTGAAGAAAGAAGGTATCCTGGAGGAGCTTGGTGAAGTTTCCTATCCAGATAAACTTCCCTGGCTCCCCCAGAACTCGGTCAGAAAGGCTAATGGAAACAGCCAGGAGGAATGGGTAGGCCAGGAGAAGCAGCATAAAGAACAATCCTGGCGAAATCAGGGTATAGCCGGTAAGTGCCTCGTGTTTGATGAAGCGGTTTAACCACGGCCTCGCCGGAAGCCTTTCCCTCCATCCAACCGAACGCATTTTGCACGCTCTTTTCCGCCTCCGTTACGCTTTCCCGTAAATCTCCTTTAACTCCGACTCAGCAATTTTTATGGTTTCCGCAGTGGAGACCCCTTTGCATGCCCTGGCGAACATGTTGACGATCACGTATTTGATCATCGCCTCGGCTGCAGGTCGGGAAGGCGGTGCAGGGTAACCTGGCATGCGTACATATTTTGGAATCTGCCGAATGACCTCCAGCTTGGGATCTTTCTTCCAGACCGGATCATCCTCATAGTAGTTTAAAAGACCGGCCATCATACCCTCGCCTACACCAATCCAGGCAGAGTACTGCTTTGGCTCCATCAGCCATTTGATAAACCCTTTGGCCTCTTTTTGGACCTTGGAGAACTTGAAGATGCCAAGACTGAGAGCCGTCGAATATCCGAACCGGCCGGCCGGTCCGTTTGGAAATAAATAATGGTTGGTTACCTCCCTGAGGTGCGGTGCGTCCTTCTTTGCTGCCCAGTAGATGCTTGCAGCATTCACTGTAATCGAGACGGCCCCTGCCAGGAAGGCGCGGTTGTTGGCAGCATCGTCCCAGGCGTAGACGTCATCGGTCTCTCCGTCCTGGTGTAGCCTGCGACGATAATCCACAGCCTTTGCGGTCTCGGGCGAATTGATAGCAACCGTCTTGCCATCCTTCTTAGCTTCGGCGCCTCCGAAGGCCCAGAGCAGCGGGTAGTGGAATTGGTTAGCGTCCCCAATGGCGCGGCCAAGTGAGAATCCCACTGGGTGTCCTTTGTCCTTGAGCTTCTTTGACGCCACTAAGAGCTCGTCCCATGTATCGGGAAAGGTGGTATAACCTACTTCCTTCAGCCAGTCTTCCCTGTAAGTGAGAGCAATGGGGATGATCCCCCAGGGCACTGCCTTCCAGTTCTTGCCGACGATGGCTATATCTTTACCGATGTTAGTCCAACCCTTCAACTCCTTTCCCAAACCCTCGGTTAAGTCATCGACGTTCGCCAGGGCCTTGGCATATAGATGCGGCCCGTCGCTCCAGAGGTTGATGATGTCGGGGCCTGCGCCACTTTCCACAGCCGCAGCGGTCTTGGCTGGGAGGTCACTCATATGGACGAACTCGAAGCCGATCTCAACCCCTTTGGCCTTGCCGTATTCCTTCGCCAACTCTCGTAGGGTATCGTCCATGGCTTTCAAGGTGTTGGACCAAGTAAGGATATTGATCTTTGCTGCCCCTAACCCGCTTCGGAGAAATGTCCCGAAGGACAAGGCAGCAGTGGCACCAGCTGTCATCCCAATGAACTTGCGACGGCTGATGGCCTTCTCATTTCCTATAGAGACTACCTCATTACGCTTTCTCCGCATAACCCCTCCCTCCTTTCTCATCAGACTTTGATGAAAGAAAAAAATAGGTTGAAAGGAATGGGAGATATCCCGAATCAAGAGGAATGTCTCCCACTTGAATGTTTCTTACTCCCACCCTGTTTCTTTTAAAGGGAGAAGAAATTCTTCGCCTTCATAGGAATCGATCACTTTGGCAAAATCCCATTTCATATCCTTTCTTTCCTTAGGACCTTTGCCTTCGACTATAAAGGAAGAGAATCGGTAAAGCGGTCTTCCATCTACACGCCATTTGGCAGGGCCTTTAACGCTTTCGAAGACCGGGTTGTCCATGATGGCCTTATAAATCTTGGCAGGCTCCAGAGAGTTTGCCAATCGAATCCCGCGGAGGACTTCCACCATGCCAAAATAACCCATCATCGCATAAGGATCGGGTGGCTCGCCATACTCTTTCTTCCACATCTCGCTCAGGTTCTGGGAGGCCTTCACTGTAACAGGGTCCTTGAACCCAGTCATGTCATGATACCAGAGCATCTGGCAGGTTACCCCTTCCAGGGCTTCGGGCGGGATACCAACAGCAAAGACATTGATGATCCAGTTAAAGAAGAGCTTTGTCTTTTTCCCCAGTCTCAATTCATAGACCTGTTTCAAAACATTGATGCCGTCGGCTCCCCAATGACCCATCATCACTACATCTGGTTTAGCCTCTTCGATCTTAATGATATAAGAAGTAAAATCAGGAGTTCCGACAGGGGTCCAAGTCTCGCTCACCTTGATCCCTGGGTATCTGCTCTTGAAGATCTTATGGGCACCTGCTGCTGCATCCCGACCATAGGCATAGTCAGGAAGGAAGAGCATGACGTGTTTCGGTTTATAAGTCTTGCCCACATAATCGGCTGAGATTCTTCCTATCCCTTCGGTAGCGCCGAGGACGTTTAGAGTATAAGGAGCCTTCTCCTTTTTATAGAAGATTGATTCTGGGATCCCATTGGTGGGCATGAAAAGAATTTGTTGGGTCTGGGCCTGCTCATTCAGAGCTTTACTGACGTGGGCGAATGTACAGCCCACGAAAGCGGTAATCTTCTCGTCCTGAATCAATTCTCGAAATCTTCGGACCGCCACATCCGGCTTGGTCTCATCATCTCGAATCACAGCTTCCACCTTAACCTTCTTTCCCCCCAGCATCACACCGCCCTGATCGTTGGCCTCTTTGACTGCAAGCTTGGCCCCGTCGAGCTGGATCTTTCCGATCGCCGACCCTGCACCAGTCATGCTATACATCACTCCAATCTTTATTTTATCCACAGTAGCCGAGGACATCCCCGCCGAAGCAAAAAGAAATAGACCAAAAAATAGACTAAATAGACCGACAATTTGAATCCATTTTCTCATAAGCTCCTCCTTTCTTTAGATCGGTTTCATTTAGGGAAACGACCACGGAATCTGATAGCCTCTTTTTATTGATCGATGCCACCACCTCCCAATTGCCATGATGATCATCTTCTTCATATCAGATTATGAAATTCTTCTCAAGAGAAAATTTCTCTTCTTTCGACCCCTTAAGGCAGAAGGAATAATGGCATAACAGATCGCATGAAATGAATGGGAAAAAAGCCTTTCAGATCATAAAGATAGTTCAGATTCTGGTTTCGAGCCTTCCCTTGATGCCCATGGAGACCCGTTCACGATGGGCCGGTAGATCGTATATCCTTACACCAATGGCATTGGCGATCGCATTCGTAATCGCCGGTGCGGTTGGAATATTGGGCATCTCTCCAATGCCTTTGGCGCCAAACGGTCCATGGATAGTTGGATGTTCAATCATGATGGGAGTGATTTCGGGCGCATCTAATGCGGTCGGGATCATGCAGTCCTGGAAGTTAAGATTCTGGATGACCCCTTCCTTCAGGATCAATCCTTCCATCAGGGCGTAACCCAATCCCATCATAATTCCCCCTTCGATTTGTGCCTCCACCAATACTGGATTGATCGCTTTACCTACGTCGAAAGCCGCCACAATCTTCACGACCTCGACCGCACCTGTTTTTATATCGACTTCCACCTCAGCCATCTGGGTGCAATAAGTGTAGACGAAATAGGGAGAACCCTGACCCGTCTCCAGATTGAGAGAGGGCTGGGGCGGGGTGTACCAACCCTGGCCCAGCATCCTCCTGCCCATGGCCATGGATCTCTTAGCGGCGTCTCTTAACTCGATGCATCGGGTTGGATCCTCTCGATCGTAGATGAAGCGATTCTTGGCAATCAACCTGTTCGGAGGAATACCCAGAAGGTCTGAAGCCGATTCTAACAGAGGTTTCTTGATCATTTCTGCAGCCATCAAGATCGCGTTGCCCATCAGGGTCGTAGATCGGGATCCAACCGTTGGTCCAGCCTCGGGAACGACATCGGTATCTGGCGTGATGACCCTCACATCCTCAATAGCTACGCCCAGAGCTTCCGCTGCAATTTGAGAAAGCACGGTGTAGGCCCCTTGGCCCATCTCTGTGATGCCCTGATAAAGGAGCACAGAGCCGTCTTCCAGGAGATGCAGATTGGCGCCGCACCCATCCGAGGAAGTCCCGATGCTGGTGCGGTACCAACCCAGAGCCATTCCTACCCCTTTCCTTTTCTCTTCTTTTTCCAGTTCCTCGAGATCAGGTGCAGGCCTCCATTTCTCTTTCCAATTGAAGGCCTCTTTGGCCTTTTCCATCGTATCTTTCAACCCGACACTCTGATCAAGGATCTGACCTGTGGCCGTCTCGGATCCCAACTGAAAAGAGTTCTTCATTCGAAGATCATAGGGATCCATTCCCAGGCCCTCGGCTAACTCATCGATAAGGGATTCGTGAACGAAGTTGACCTGGGGAGCTCCAAACCCCCTCATCGCGCCGCCATAGGGGTGGTTTGTATAGACGAGATATCCATCTACGTTGATGTTTGGAATCACATAAGGGCCGGGGAGCATTACGACAGCGTGAACATGAGTTCCACCTGCAGGAGGAATGACCGGGCCCAAGGATGCGTAGGCCCCTTGTTCATTGTAGATCCTCCCTTCGAAGGCTAGGAGGGTCCCGTCTTTTTTTACGCCGATCTTGCATTGGATCACCATCGGATGGCGCTTGGCCGTTGAGAGGGTGATCTCTTCTCTGTCATATTCCATCCTCACCGCCTTTTTTGTGTGCCATGCGAGGAGGGCGGCACGCGCGCCGATGTCGATTGAAGAGTCCTCTTTCCCTCCGAATCCTCCGCCGAGTGGAGTCTGAACGACCTGAACTTTGTTGATCGGGATCCCCAATACCGGGGCGATGTTCCTCCGAACCGTAAAAGGCGCTTGCATAGGCCCTTTCACCGTGATTGTCCCATCGGGATGGGGGATGGCACACGTGACGTCGGGTTCAATGTAGAAATGTTCAAGAAATGGGACGCTATACGTTCTCTCAAGAATGAGATCCGCCTCTTCAAATCCCTTCTCCACGTCCCCCTTCCTAATTCGGGCCGTCATGAGAAGGTTGCCCTTTGCATGGACCTTGGAAGCTTCAGGCCTCAGGGCCTCTATGGGAGAGAAGACAGCTGGCAGAGGTTCATACTCGACCTCGATGAGATCCAAGGCTTGAACGGCTATCTCCTCTGTTTCCGCTGCAACTAAAGCCACCCCATCGCCAACATATCTCACTTTATCCCCGCAGAGAACAGGCTGGTCAGGGATGACTGCTCCGAACCCATTTCTTCCAGGGACGTGCTCTGCGGTGAGGACGACACTCACCCCAGGTAGCCTTCTTGCCTTTTCAATCTCGATCCTCTTGATAAGGGCATGGGGATAGGGGCTCCGAAGGACCTTCCCCACAAGAGCGTCAGGATACTCCAGATCAGCCCCATATTTCAATTTTCCTGCCACTTTATCATAAGCATCGATTCGGATCGCCGATCTTCCCACAATGCTCAACTCATCGGCCACCGGGGGCATTTTCAGAAGTTTCTCTTTGACCAAGACCTTCTTCTTTTCTCTCTTCTCCATCTTTTTATACTTTCTTGCCCTCCATGGTTTCACTTACTGCCTGAATAGCTTGGATGATCTTTTGGTAACCCGTGCAACGGCAGAGCACTCCAGAGATAGCTTCCCTGATTTGCTGGAGGGTTGGTTTGGGGTTCTCATCGAGGAGGTTCTTGGCAGATAAGAGCATTCCAGGTGTACAGAAACCGCATTGGACAGCTCCCCGATTAAGAAACTCTCTCTGCAGAGGGTGCAACTCCCCATTCTGCTCAAGCCCCTCAATGGTTGTAATCTCTCGGCCGTCTGTCTTCATCGCTGGAATCAGGCAGGAAGGGACTACTCTCCCGTCGAAGAGAACAGAACACGCCCCACATTCGCCTTCTCGGCACCCGACTTTGGTACCGGTAAGGCCTAGCCTTTCTCTCAGAACGTCGACAAGAAGTTCCTGAGGCTCAACCTCCACCGAAACGCGTTTGCCATTGACTTCCATGTGGATCTGCGATTTAGCCATAACCCCCATCCGAGCGCACAAGGAATTGAAGAACTGCCCGCTCGACCAGGACCTTTACCATCTCTCGACGGTATTGTGCTGAGGCGCGAAGGTCTGAGATGGGTTGACATTCTCCTTGAGCTGTCTTCGCTGCCTCGCGAATTAGGCTTTCACTCAGTCGACTGCCGATGAACAAGGTTTCTGCATTCTTAGCACGGATTGCAGTGGGAGCTACTGAGCCGAGGCTGATGCGGGCAGAGTGGCAGACCTTTGTCTCAGGGTCTACTTTCAACAGGATAGCTACGCTCACCAGTCCGAGATCGACCCCCTTCCTCCTACCAAGCTTGAGATAGGTGGTGTAAGAGTAGCGAGAAGGCTCTGGTATGCTTATCTCCTTCAAAATTTCACAAGGACCAAGTACTGTCTGTCCGGGGCCGTTAAAAAAGGATGCGAAAGGGACGCTTCGCTCGCCTTGCTTGCTTGAAATGGTTGCCGACCCTTCCAAAACCAGAAGGGGTGGGACTGTATCCGCAGCGGGGGAGGCGTTGCAGATATTCCCTCCAAGGGTTCCTATATTTCGTATCTGCGGAGACCCTATTTGGGAGACACCTTCCCATAGGCAAGCGGCCTTTTCAAGAACCGAAAGGGATTTTATGATGCGGCTGTGTGTCACTGAAGCACCAATTTTAAGGGTTCCGTTTTCGAAGCGGATCTCATTGAGCCTCGGTATGCCGGTAATGTCCACCAGGGCCTTCACCCTCAACTCGCCCTGCCTCATTTGAGGGAGAAGGTCTGTCCCGCCTGCGACAAGCTTTGCCTCCCCTCGAAACTCTTCCAAGATTTGAAGAGCCTCTTCTAAGCTCTTAACTTGCAAGTATTGTTGGTAGGAGAGTTTCTTGGCCCAGTAAATTTTTCGGCGTCCCTTTTCCATTCCCGTCGCTTGGGTCAATTAGATTTCGTTCTTATCAAACTGGAGGTGAGTCTAATCTACAACAAAAGATGAAATTTTTCAAAAATTTATATTCTTAACTGATTGAGCCTTGACCCATTCGGCGGCGCCAAGCCCCGCCCTTCAGGGCGGGGTGTAAAGCGCCGCTCAGGGTCAACCCTGAGCCCTCGGCCTGAGCTCGGGCCGAAGGCAAGCCCCAGCATTTATGCTGGGGAGTCGAAGGGTTGACATTATCACTCCAGACCTTTATTTTGGTGATATGGGTAGGATTTGTTCCCCCTGCCTGCGGCGGCAGGCAAATCAGCTGAATACTGAATGATGGTAGAAAAGCAATCTCGCCGACGTAAACTGACTCATCCAAAAGGGGAAGTCTCAATATGATTCGTGCCAAATTAGGACTCTGAATGAGGCCTTCAGAAGGGAAGTGGAGGTTGAATTGGTAAGCAAAAAATGAGGGATCCTTTTCGCTTCTCGAAGATCAACCTTCCGAGAGAAATTTAAGTACGGCCTCGTCACGCTTCTCATTGGGCTGAAACAGGATCGAGTAATGATTCGTTCCTTCCAGGTCGACCCGTTCAGCTTTCCGGATCTCTTTCACCATCCTTTCAGCCACGTCCTCGGGCAGGACGAGATCGTCCTGGGCAAGCATCCCTTTGGTGGCACGGAGGATGAGAGTTGGAGTATTCACCTTAGCATAGAACTGGGTTGAATCCAGTCTCTTCAGATTCATAGCCTCTTCCTCGATATGTCTTAAATGAACTCTGGATCGAACACCGCCTCCAACTTCTTCAACCTCGTAGCGGAAATAGGTCTCCATAAAGGAATTCCAGGGCTGCAAAAAGGGGGCCTGCTTCATTTGTGAGACATAGACTTCAAAGGAAGGGAAGATCTGTCCTAAGCGATCCAAGGAGGGCTTGATGCCCTCAAAGACCTTCGCCATCTGTTCATCAGTGAGCTTACCACCGCCGTCCACTAGGATAATACGGTCCACTCTTTTAGGATACTGAGCTGCAAATACAAGGGAAATGAAGGCCCCCAGGGAGTGCCCCATCAGTACAGGCCGTTCCAGACCCAGATCACCCATTAGGGCCAAGACATCTTTGCAATGGTGCTGTATAGAATACCCTATAGGAGGCTTATCCGAAAGCCCTCTGCCTCGGAGGTCCATGGCGATGACCCTGTGATGGGGAGCAAGAGCATTGGCAAGGCAATCCCAGAATCGGCAGTTTGCGGTTAAACCGTGAATACAGAGGATCTCTTTTCCCTTTTCCCCCCAGACAGCGACTTGGATCTGAAGGCCATCCCCTCTCGTCTTAATCATCATGGGCTGGGACATTTTAAGGTCTCCTTTCTGTATTCTAACCGGATGAGGCTTTTTTTCGAGAAAATATCTCCTGGGCCGTTCCGACCACTCCTTTTGGGAAAAAGTAGACAACCAGAATGAAGAGAAGTCCGAAAAAGAAGAGCCAGCGTTCAGAGAGCCTTCCCATCATGGGGATGCCCGGCAGGAGGGAGGCAAAGAGTGTTTGCAATTTTGGGAGGAATGCCCGAAGGATCATCAGGAAGGCAGAACCAAAAATTCCTCCGTAGAGAGTCCCCAAACCTCCTACGATCACCATCAAAAGCACATCCAACATGATGGAGACGCTCAGGGCGGAATCCGGGCTCACGTATCTCACCCAAAGGGCGAAACAACCCCCGGTGACCGCTGCGACACAGCTTGCAAAAGAAGAGGCGATGACTTGATAAAAGTAGGTTCTGTAACCGATGGCGATCGATCGTTGTTCATTATCGCGGACAGATTGAAGGACCCGACCCAGAGGGGAATTGACAAATCGAAGCATGAGAAGGAATAGAACGAGGCAGATGAAAAGAATGAGGTAGTAAGTCGTCAACCTACCGGTGAAATCGATCCCTAAGAATTTCCCCAGGCTCTGATCGATTGCCAGGATCCCAGGAAGCTTGAAACTGATCCCATCCTCCCCGCCGGTAATGGATCTCAACTGGCTGGAAAGAATAAAGGTGAACTCCATGAAAGCAAGGGTCACCATGGCGAAGAAGATGGCTCGGATCCGAAGCGAGAAGAAGCCGATGAGCACAGATAAGATGCCGGAGATCAGAACGGCTATTAAAAGGGCCAATGCCAAATGACCATAAGAGACCCATCCTAATTTCCCCATAAAGATTCCGACAAAGTAGACACCGATCCCAAAATACATGACATGGCCCAAAGAGACGATTCCGGTGTACCCCAGAACAACATCATAACTCGCCACAAGAGCTGAAAAGATAATGATCTTCAATACCACATCGAGTATTTCAAAAGAACGGAAAAGAAAGGGGGTCAATAGAAAGAAAGTTAGAAGGAGCATCTTCAAAAAGAAATAAGGGCTCCTGAACCTTTCCTCTCTCTTGCTTAACCTAAATCTCTGAATAGGATTCAGGGTGTCCTGATTCACATCACGTTCCCTCTGGATACAATCCGGTCGGCCGGATGACGAGGATGATGACTAAGAGAAACATCGTAATTCCCAATGCCGCCTTCGGGATCAGATAGGCCACATAGTTATAAGAGAGTCCCACCATGAGGGCACCCACCACAGAACCGGTCATGCTTCCAAGGCCACCGATAATCGCTACGATTAAAGCAAAGACGATAACCTCTCCTCCCATGGCAGGGTTAATGGATTTCACAAAGGTCGCCCACATCCCTCCACCAACGGCGGCGAGAGCTGAACCTGCAGCGAAGACGCCTGTAAAATATCTGTAGATATTGTGTCCCATGACTTGAACCATCTCCGGATTTTCCACACCTGCTCGGACGATCGTTCCCAATTTTGTTTTTTTCAAAAGGGTGTAGATTCCAAGATAGAGGATCAGTCCCATGGCAATCGCTATCAAGGGATATTTAGAGACCACCACGTCGAAGATATCCCATGAACCAATAAATTTGATAGGGACGGGCATCACCTCATCATCCGGTCCCCAGACAATGCGGATGAGCTCCTCCAACACAATCATGGCTCCCACGGTGATGAAAATCTGAAAAAGATGACTTCCATAGACAGGGCGGATCACAAGCCTCTCTGTAAAAATGCCTAAGATAGCAACGAACAGACCCGCCACGATAAGGGCGAACAGAAAGATCATCATGTTCAGGACGATCGATTCCGACCCCCCCCATCCCGTCCATCGGTTGATCAGAGAGAATGAAGTGAAGCCGACGTAAGCCCCCCATGCAAAAAGGGCTCCATGGGCCAGGTTGAGGACGCTCAAGAAACCAAAGATCAGCGAAAAACCAGAAGAGACCAAGAAGAGGAGCATGCCCATCGCTAAACCTGAAATGGTCAGGGTGATGTAAGTTTTCAGCGGGATGAAAAGAAGCGGAGAGAGAAAGATAAGAATCCCGACGAATTTTGGAAACCTTTCGCTCCAGGAAGATTTCATTCCTTTTGCTCCAAAGCCTTATCCTGAGATCCCTAAATATTTTCTTTTTAGTTCTTCACTCTGAACCAATTCTTCCATTTGACCACTCCGAACCATTCTTCCATCGTCAAAAATATAGAAGATGTTTCCGAGCTGGCTCGCCATATAGAAATTCTGTTCAACCAGAATGATCATGGTATGCTCTTTGAGCTTATGAAGCGCCTCAATGAGATGCTCAATGATGATGGGGGCCAATCCTTTGGATGGCTCGTCAATTAAGAGAATTTCATTTCTATTGATGAGAGGACGAGCAATGGCCAGCATCTGCTTCTGACCCCCGCTCAAGATGCCTGCTTTCGACTTCCAAAACCTCCTCAGATCGGGAAAGATCTCAAAGATGGTTTCCAATCTCTGTGGAGTGCTTTCATCCTCCTGAAGCAGCGCCACCCGGAAATTCTCTTCTACGGTGAGAAGGTTAAAGAGACCCCGGTCCTCGGGGACAAAGCCGACACCCAAGCGAGCGATCTCAAAAGACTTCATATGGTGAATGGGCCGATTCTTCAGGTAGATGGTGCCTTGAGAAGGGGAGAGTAATCCCATGATCGTCCGCAGAGCGGTGGTCTTTCCAGCTCCGTTTCTTCCCAAGAGGACAGTCACCTTTCCTGGGTAGATTTCGAAGGAGATTCCCTGTAAGATGTGATGCTTTCCGATGAAGGTATGAATCCCTTCCACTTTGAGGATGGGTTCAGCCATGGGTTCGATCTTTCCCAAAATAGGCCTCCTGCACTTGGTGGTTTTGACTGATTGCTTCAGGGGTGTTGTCTGCAATCAGTCTTCCTTCGTGGAGGACAGCAATGGAGTCGGAAAGGGCCATCAATACATCCATCTTATGTTCAACGAGGAGGATCGTTTTGTCCCTTCGGTTCTTTATTTCTCTGATGATCTCCAAAATAGAGGGGACCTCCTCCAGGGCCATGCCAGCCGTCGGTTCATCTAAGAGCAGGACTTCCGGTTCCAGAGCAAGGAGAATCGCCATTTCCAGTTTCCGCTGCTCTCCATGGGTCAGGGTACTCACTGGTACATTCCATCTCGTATCCAACAGAACCATTTTCAGAAGCCCATAGGCTCGGTCCTCTAATTCAGAAAAATGAAGATAGTTCTTCCAGAAATTGAATCCGATGTTTCTTTGAGATTGGACAGCCA
>CAZFJD010000074.1:0-11854 GCA_964518775.1 uncultured Syntrophaceae bacterium | reverse complement strand
TTTAGATTCTTATTGGCCGATGTATCACTCGAGCAAAACGGGTGCCAAGGCCACGGAGTGGTTAAGAATTACTAACTTATTGAAATTGTTGATAAAATTAAAAGCAAAGAAGGACTTACTCTTCGGCCATATGTTTTAAAATCCAGCATAATTTTGGATATTGACCCCCATAATGGATAAGCTATTTAAATTAAAAGGAAAATTTTGTTGCAATTTGCTACATTGAGATCATTCAAGGAGGGTTCACAGTCATCAAAAGAGTCTGGGATGTCCGAGAGATTAATTTTTTTCGAGGATTCGGTAAAGGGTAGTCCGATCAATACCAAGGATTTCGGACGCTTTCTTCTTATTTCCCTTGGTCTCTTGGAGAACCTTCAGCACATACCTCTTTTCTACCTCTTTTAAGGGAGGTAGTTTTTCTGGTGGGAAGGTCTCCATTCCTTTCGTTTCTTCGACCATTTTTTTAGGTAAGTCCTCAGGCAGGAGAATGGGATGGGTCGTAAGGACAACCCCTCGTTCTATGGTATGTTCTAACTCCCGTACGTTTCCAGGCCACGAATATCGGAGAAGGATTTCGAGGGCTTCTGGGGAGATATGGGAGATATTCTTCTTGTTTTCGTCAGAGGATTTTTGGAGAAAATGGCTGGCCAGCAGGGGAATATCTTCCTTCCTTTCTCTTAATGGAGGAAGGGTGATGGAGACGACATTGAGTCGGTCGTAGAGGTCTTCTCTAAATTTTCCATCTCTCACGAGAGGTTCCAAGGACTGATTCGTAGCAGCGATCACTCGTACATCCACCTTGATACTTTCCATGCCGCCGACTCGTTTCACCTCATGTTCCTGAAGAAATCTGAGAAGCTTCGTTTGCATCGAAAGGCTAAGATTGCTCACCTCGTCAAGAAAAAGCGTTCCTCCATCCGCCTCTTCGAGGAGGCCCCTTTTTGTAGAAAGAGCTCCGGTGAAAGCTCCGCGGACATGGCCAAATAATTCGCTTTCCATCAGCGTTTCCACGAGAGAAGCACAATCGACAGGGATGAAAGGCCGGTTGTTTCTGAGGCTGTTGTAATGGATGGAGCGAGCCACCAATTCCTTCCCCGTCCCCCTCTCTCCACAAAGCAGAACCGTGGACTTTGTATCTGCTACCTTTGCGATGGTCTTATACACTTGGAGCATTTGAGGTGTCCGCCCGATCACATTTTTGAATTGATACTTGGTCAGGAGTTCTTGTCGATAGAATTTGTTCTCCTCGAGAAGCTTCCTCTGTTCCAACGCCCTTCGAATCGTAATCTTGATCTCCTCAAGCTTAAAGGGCTTGCTGATGTAGTCAAACGCTCCCTCACGGATGGCTTCGATGGCGGTCTCAATCGATCCAAAGGCGGTGATCATGATCACCGCCGTGTCCGGAGAGAACTTCCTAAATGATCGTAGGACCTCCATCCCGTCCTTATCTCCCATTCGAATATCAGTGATGAGGATATCGAAAAAATGGTCCATCCCTCGTTCAATCGCCTCTTGGCCTCCTAAGGCGGTGTCAACGCGGTAGCCCTGTTTGACAAGAACTTCCTTTAGGAGGTTAAGGGTGACAGGATCGTCATCCACGACCAGAAGGGAGGGCGATGTTTTCTCTGTCATTCTCATTTCCTTGACGGACGGGAACAAAGACGAAGAACGTACTTCCCTTTCCAACTTCACTTTCCACATCCAGCCATCCTGAATGCTCCTTGACGATCTTCTCACAGATGGCCAATCCCAGCCCAGTTCCTTCTCCTAATTTCTTTGTGGTAAAGAAGGGATCGAATATTCTCTTCTTCGACTCTTCTGTAATCCCGATGCCAGTATCTGCGATGGAGATCTGCACCCATCCTTCCCCATTTTCTCGAGGGGTTTGGGATGACGTATGCCGGGTCTTGATCGTCAAAAGGCCTCCGTTCGGCATGGCGTCGAGGGCATTGCTCATGAGATTGAGAAAGAGGGTTTGCAGTTGTGTTGGATCACCCAAGACAACGGGCAGGTTAGGAAAAAGGGAGGAAGAAACTTCGACCCTCCGGGCTAAAAACCAGGGCTCACTCAAGTGGACTAATTCCTCAAGCACACTATTAATGTCCACCGATCTCAATTGAGGTTCGGGTTGCTGAGTGAAGGAAAGGATGTTTTTCACAGAGTCCGCCAACCGGTCCAGCTGAGACTCGATGATCTTCAGCCGTTCTCGATCTGCTGATGAGAAATTCCCGTCATGGAGCATCAGTTGAATATAACCTGAGATGGAGTTGAGGGGAGTCCCTATTTGATGGGCCATCGTTGCAGTGACTTGCCCCAAGGCTGCAAGTTTTTCAGATTGACTGAGCTGCCTCTGGGATTCGAATAAGGCTTCATTGAGAAGCCTCAGTTCCTCATTCCTCTTAGCCAACTCCGAGGTGGCTGCTTCGATTTTTCGGGTTAACTCCTCGTTAAATTGGCTGACCTTGGCCAGAAGTTGAACGTTTTGCTCATGGGTCTCTCGGATGGTCTTGAGCATCCGGTTGAAATGTCTCCCCAGTTCTCCCAATTCATCCTGGCTTTGAATCTGAGCCTCAACCTCCAAATGGCCTTTCTCCGCTCGGGACATGGCATTTACCAACTTCTGAATGGGATTCCCGACGATTTTTCCAAAGAGAAGGGTGAGCGCGATCAAGATGACGACGATACTGGAGAAAGTTAGAGTGAAGGCCCGTCCCCTCTTTTTACTCAAGTAGCTTTGTGCTTCGTGAAATGAGCTGACCACGCGCACTCCGCCCACCACTTTTGGCCCAGAATGGAGGGGAACAATCACCTCTAATCCTTTACCATCTTCTGTCTCGCGAAGGGAAGAAAGATGTTTGTCCCTTTTCAGATGTTTGATCTGATCATGGGACAATGTCAACGGAGGTTTAGGAACATTCCGTTTGGAACTGGAGACGATCGGTTCCCACCCCTTGGCGGAGAAGAGAAAGACATCGATCTCCATCAGAAAGGGACGACTGAGAAGCCACTCCTCCACCTCCTCTCGGAGGTGAGGAAGGTTGCTTGTGATCCTTTGGTCTGGAATTCCGACATCGATCTGCTTCGCAATATAGAGATTTCGATTCAGATAGAGGTCGATGAGATCTTTCCTGGCGAGATGGAAGTCTAAATAACTCGACAACAGGAGGACTCCGGCCACGTTGAAAATAATCAGGAACATGATCTTGACTTTTAATCCAAAAGGTCTTTTAAACATTACCTTTTCCGTCAAAGACCTGGCCCCTCCGAGGAGAGAAGATAAGAGGGAGAAAGATAGATCGCCTGTTTTCATCTTTACTGTTCAGCAGGAGCTTCCGTTCGCTTACGTTCGATGATTCTGACTAAGACGACACCGACCTCGAAAAGAAGATAGAGGGGGCCGCCCATTAAGGCCATGTTAAAGAAATCCGGAGTCGGCGTTAAAACCGCGGATGCGATGGCAATTAGAAGAATAGCATACCTGCGGTTTCGAGTCAAAAACGGAGCATTGACGACTTTGAGGATACTCAACAAGGCGAGGGCGAGGGGAAGTTCGAAGATGAGACCGAAGGCGAAAATGAATCCGGCACAGAAGGAGATATATTTTCCAACGGAGATCATCGGTTTGAGATGAGCTGATTGATAACCAAGAAGGAACCGGATGCCAAACGGTAAGGTGACAAAGTAGCAGAAAGAGGCGCCGAGGTAAAAGAGAAAGATGGCGGTCAGAAGGATACGGAGATCCAATTTGAGTCCCTTCAGACGAGATAGGGCGGTGAGGGATTTCCACACTTGGTAGAAGATCATCGGGATGGAGAAGAAAAGGCTGGTGTATAGGGTTAGCTTGAGAAGAGAGAGGAAGGCTTCGGGAATGCCAAAGGCCACCAGGTCCTCTTGAAGCGAGGTGTGGAGATGGCGAAGCAATATCTTGGAAAAGGGATAAAATAGGCATCCTAACAGGATGACCAGCAGGATGATTTGAAGGAGGCCTTTTTTCAGACTCGTCAAGGCTTGAAGGATATCTTTTCGATCCATGCCTACCTCGGGTTTAATGTAACATAAAAGGTCGTCTCCTCAAAGCACGACAGACAAATAGCGACCAGGCTATCAGAATATCATTCCATTTGAAGTTTGATATTTGACATTGTTTTTGTGGGTGTGGGATCAGGGTTGACAAAGATTGAAAACAGGGGTATACGAAAATAAACTTGGTGTGTTGATGCTTCAGGCAGACCTGCCGCAGGCAGGAATATTTCTGAAATGAAATTGCGAGTGGGGATCACCTACAATCTAAAAAAGGATTTCTCCATTAGAGAGAATCAACCAATCGATTTTTTGGAGGAGTTCGACGCAGAAGAGACGATCGATGCCATCCGGGACGTGCTGGAAAGCGATGGGCACGAAGTGATCAAGTTGGGCGGTGACTCTGGGCTCATCGACCGACTGAGACAGACCCCGATCGATATTGTCTTCAACATTGCAGAGGGTCTGCATGGTCGAAACCGAGAGGCCCATATTCCTGCGCTCTTGGAATATCTGAATATCCCCTATACCGGTTCTGACCCCCTGACCCTTTCTCTCACCTTGGACAAATCAATGGCGAAAAGGGTGGTGATGAGCGAAGGGATTCCAACCCCTCGGTTCATGAAAGTGGAGAAGATGGAGGATCTTAGTGATTTACATCTGGATTACCCCCTTTTCATAAAGTTATGTTACGAAGGATCCAGCAAAGGCGTTCGGTTGGATTCAAAGATTCTGGATCGTCGATCTTTGGAAGAAAAGACCGAATGGCTTTTGAAAACGTATGGTCCTCCTCTTCTGGTAGAGAAGTTTGTGAGTGGCCCTGAGTTCACCGTGGGCGTTCTCGGTAATGAAAATCCGACGGTCCTCGGTATCATGCAGATTGAGATCAAGGGGAGCCCTGTGGACGAAGCCATCTATTCCCTGGAGGTGAAGAGGGAATGGGAAGAAAGGGTTCGTTACCGTTGCCCTCCTCCTATCCATTCCGATCTTGCAAGAAAGATCGAGGATGTGGCACTCCGATCGTATCGAGTTCTGGGTTGCCGTGATGTATCGAGGGTGGACATCCGCGTGGATCAGGACGAGACCCCTTACTTTTTGGAGATCAATCCCCTCCCGGGTCTTTCGCCTGTGTATGGCGATCTTCCGATCATGGCGGGTCGAATGGGATGGGATTATGCTCGGCTCGTGAAAACCGTTTTCCATCATGCCTTAAAGCGCAACGGTTTGGTGGAGAGATGAATTCGGCATGAATCGAACCGATCAACATCTCTATGAGATCATTTTAAAAAATTTTAAAGAGGCTGTCCTCTTTGCGGACTCACAAGGGAGAATTCAGATCTTCAACCCTATTGCGGAGAAGTATTTCGAGATCAGTGGGAAGCAGGTCCTGGGGAAGAAATTGGAGAGGGTGATCCCCTATAAGAATATTCAAAGATACTTCGATTTCGTATATGATAAGAAGCAAGGGAATTACGATATCGAGCTGGCTATCCAAGTTCCAGTTCCTTCTTCAGAGAAGGAGACGCGACTACTGCATTGTAATTTTTATCCTATTTTTGACCGGGCGGCAAAGTTCTTGGGTTGTTTGGCCACATTTTCCGACGTCACTGAAAAGGGCCTGCTTCTGAGGGAGATCAGCAAGAGCCGAGATCTTTCCACGATCGGAGTTCTGGCCAGATGGATGGCCCATGAGATTCGTAATCCACTCAGTTCTCTGAACATCAACATTGAACTATTGAGAGAGGAGCTGAAGGAGGAAGCTTATCTTTCTCAAAAAGACGAAATCCATTCCCTTCTTAATTTCATCAGCTATGAGACGCTGCGGTTGGAGAACAATCTCAAGGATTTTCTGGATTTTAATCGTCTGCCACCCCTGAAATTCGAATGGGTTCAACTCAACGAAGTGTTGGACTCGGTCGTTCGACTTCTGAGGCCAGATGCCCAGATGAAGAATGCGAAGATCGATACCCACTTTCAGAAAAATTTGCCGATGCTGAAGATCGATGTCAGCCAATTCAACTTAGCGATCTCGAATCTGCTCATCAACAGCATTCAGGCTGTTTCCGAGAAGGGCGAAGTCCATCTCTTTACCCGCGGATCGAAGAAGAATGTGTTCGTTGTCATCAAAGACAATGGGGTGGGGATATCGAGGGAGCATCTTCCTAAGATTTTCGATTTTATGTTCAGCACCAAACCGACGGGATCTGGGTTGGGGCTCTCCATCGCCAAAAAGATTATCTCAGATCATCACGGAGAGATCACGGTGAAAAGTGAGCCGAATCGAGGGGCGGAATTTAGGATTCAAATTCCTGTTGGTCAGAGGACGAACTGACGTGAACGGACGATGGACAATGGACAATGAACAATGGACAATGAACAATGGACAATGAACAATGGACAATGAACAATGAACAACAAATACTGGATATTAGCTATTGGGCTTTACTCATTTTTCCGTTGTTCACGGTTCATTGTGTATGGTTCATCGTTACTTGTACAAACGTTGAGGCTTACAACGGACAACTGATAGGATGGAGCATAAACTCATTTTAATTGTTGAGGATGACTCTGCCGTGGGGGAAAGTCTCCGTCTTCTCTTGAAGAAAAAGGGGTACGCCATTCTCCTGGCCCCGAATGGAAAGGAAGCCCTCCACGTCTTCCGGCAAGAGGCCGTGGATCTGGTGATTACAGACTTGGTGATGCCAAAGATGGACGGGATTCAACTTTTGGAAGCCGTGAAGTCTCTGCGACCCGAGACGGAGGTGATCGTCATCTCCGCCCAAGGGACAATCGAAAAGGCGGTTCAAGCGATGAAACTGGGCGCCTTCGATTTTATTGAAAAGCCCATCAATCCCAGGGTGATCTCTCTTTTAGTCGAGAGGGCTTTGGAGAAACAGACGTTGATCCTTCAAAACCGAGATTTGCAATCCAAGTTGGCGGATAAATTTCATATCAAGAATATTGTGGGAAGAAGCGAAAAGATGGTGAAGATCTTCGAACTCATCGACCACGTTGCGCCCTACGACAGCTCCGTTCTCATTATCGGCGAGAGCGGCACAGGGAAGGAACTGATTGCCAATGCCATTCATTACCGCAGCCCACGGGCGTCGATGCCTTTCATTAAGGTGAGCTGCGCCTCCTTAAGCGAGGGGATTATCGAGAGCGAGCTCTTTGGCCATGAAAAGGGAGCCTTCACCGGCGCCATCTCTTCCAGAAAGGGCCGATTTGAAATGGCCCATCTTGGGACGCTCTTTTTGGATGAGGTGGAGGATATTCCGCCGGCAACCCAGATCAAGCTTTTGCGGGTGCTACAGGAGGGCGAATTTGAGAGGGTGGGCGGAAATAAAACGATCAATGTCAATATCCGAATTATTGCTGCAAGTAACCGAGACCTACAGGAAGCGGTGAGAAATGGTACGTTTCGAGAGGATCTTTATTATCGCTTGAACGTGGTGAATATTAAACTGCCCTCATTGAGGGAGCGAAGGGAAGACATCCCTTTTCTGGTCAATTTTTTTATTGAGAGATATAACGAAAAATATCATATGAAGGCAAAAGGGATTTCCCAAAGGGCGATGAATCTTCTGATGGATTATGGATGGAATGGGAATGTAAGGGAGTTGGAAAATGCCATCGAATCGATCTTAGTCATCAACAGTCCAGAGGTGTTGGATGTGCATCACCTTCCTCAAGAAATCAGAGAATTTGGGGAGAGACCAGAGGTGATTCCCATCAAGATCGGAACACCTCTTGAAGAGGTGGAGAGGGAAATGCTGATTCAGACCCTGAGGGCAACAAAAGGGAATAAACGCAGGGCAGCAGAGCTATTAGGGATTAATGTTCGGACAATTCATCGCAAAATGGAAGGAGTGGAGGAACCATATTCGCCATGATAAAATCTGGAGGAAGGGAAACAATGACAAAAAGTCGCACTTTTCGAGGTTCAATGGGAAGGTGAGGGCATTTTGTCAATCTTTTCTTAGAAATGAAATGGCATTTTGTTCAATACTTGTTCGTGATTTCTGGCTTTGAATGGAGAAAAAGGATTGGATAACAAGTTAATATATTGACATTATTACATTTTTAGTGAGGCTGGCCTTCTGGCACTTTGTGATAATTGGCACGAAAATTGATAGACAATTACTTTTATGAGCGGAAGGAGGAGACGGGCCTTTATTCTTGACAAGGATGAGTTCGTTCGACTTAGCCTGAACAAGATTCTAAATAAATATGGATTTCAGGTTGAAGAGATAGAAGATTTTTCTCAACTGGAGAAAAGAAAGAAGGATGTTAAGGAAGGGATGATTTTAGCGGATATGGAGATTGAAGCTTTGGAGAAAGAGATTCCGTTCCTAAAGAAATGGAATGATCGCATCATTCTGATGAGCCCATTGATCAGCGACGAGCTCACCGTCCGCCTAAAAAAGCTCGGTATTCAGCGGATCATTAAGAAGCCTGTTGATCCGAGGATACTGAGGAAACATATCCGAGAGATTTCCTTTCCCGACGAAGTAAAAGTTCCTTCATCGGGGAAGAAGAGGGATGGTTCCCACGTCGATCAGAAAGGAGGTGAAGCCGTATGAAGAAGTGGATATTTCTCTTCCTCGCAATGGTTTTGGTGATCAATTTGGCCTCAATAGGCATTGGATGTAAAGCCAAGGCGCCGGAGAAGCCAGTGGTCAAGGAGGAGCCGAAGCCTGCTGAAGCGCCCAAACCCGCTGAAGCACCCAAACCCGCTGAAGCACCCAAAGAAGCACCCAAGAAGTAAGGCTGGGTGGAGGAGCGCTGATGATGTTTGGGAAAAGGTATTGTCGTTTCTAAGGAGTTGGCGCCTTGCCTCCGATCAGGAGGGGGCGCCAACAAAAACTTATCTTGTACTTAAGGAGAGGTGAGAATTATCGGACGTCAACGCAAAAAGAAGAAAAGGTGCATGCCTGTTATACAGGAAGGAAGGTATTTTCCTTATTTCACAGGAGGAGGTATCCAATGATATCTCCTCTTTTATTTTCTAAGAGTACCTACGGGAGAACCTTCGGATGGCCTGCAAGCAGGTATGCAGGAAGGAGTGAAGATGGAGTCTGCCTCAGACTGTAATTTGGCCGTCCCTCTGAAGGGGATAGAAAGGGTTACACAACTCCCGTTGTTTCCCATCCCAGCCGAAGAGAAAAAGGCGGTGGAGATACAGGAAGTGATCCCTCCCCTTTGGAGGAATGTTTTAGAGAGAGAATGGAATGACTGGAGATGGCAACTTCGACATCGAATCACCACTTACGAACAACTCAAAGAGATCCTCGAGTTAACCCCAGAGGAGGTCGAGGGAATCAAACAATCCAAAGGCAGATTGGCATTAGCCGTGACCCCTTATTTTGCAAGCCTGATGGACCCCTCCAACCCGAACTGCCCTATCCGAAGGCAGGCAATCCCGCGAATTGAGGAACGCCACATTTCAAAGAGTGACATGGTGGATCCATGCGGAGAGGACAAGGACTCCCCAGTACCAGGACTCGTCCACCGCTATCCAGACCGAGTCCTTTTGCTCGTTACCGATCAATGTGCGGTCTATTGCCGATACTGTACCCGAAGGCGATTGGTTGGAACGAATGAGCGTTCCATCACAGAGGGGAATTTTGAGGAGGTTCTAAAATACTTGAAGAGCCACCGAAAGGTTCGAGATGTCTTGCTCTCTGGGGGTGATCCACTCCTTTTGGAAAATGAGCGATTAGAGGAGATCTTGAGCCGGATCAGGGCCCTTCCTCATATTGAACTCCTTCGAATCGGGACCAGAGTTCCAGTGACCCTTCCTCAGAGGATTACGACCGGCCTGGTGAGGATGTTGAGGAAATACCACCCCCTCATGATGTCCATCCATTTTACACATCCAAAGGAGATCACCGAGGCAGTGAGAGGGGCTTGCAGTGATCTGGCTGATGCGGGCATCCCTTTGGGAAGCCAGACCGTTCTTCTGAAGGGCATTAACGATAAGCCCCACATCATGAGAAAGCTGGTTCAAGAGCTTCTCAAGATCCGGGTCCGACCGTATTACATTTACCAATGCGATCTCGCCATGGGGACGGAACATTTCCGAACGTCCATCGCCACCGGGATTCAGATCATCGAAAAATTGAGAGGTCATACAACGGGCTATGCTGTTCCCACATACGTCGTCGATGCCCCAGGCGGAGGAGGGAAAATTCCGGTGGAGCCCGTTTACTTGGTCTCGAGGGGAAAAGGAAAGGTCGTTTTGAGAAATTATGAGGGGAAGGTCTTCGAATATCCGGAGCCGAATATTATCGAATTTAAGAGGACCAAGTCCGTAGCAGAGGAGAAGGTGGTTCCAAAGAAAGTGACCGCATAATTACACAGAAAATAGGGTTTCTGGGTTAAGGTCAGGGTAAGGATGCCGGTTTCGTCTATGGGTCAGGGCGATGTGTTTTAAGTCATTAGCCATAACCTTTGCCCTTTGACCAAACTGGCTTCCTAACCTTAACCCTAACGAAGAGGTAAGACCCATGGAAGGGCTGAAGGTGGTGGTCCTATACAATCTCCTTGAGCGACTCGAAAAAGGCGAGGAGAAAGATATTCTGGCAGAGAGAGCAATCAACGAAGAGATCGGAGTGGTCGAAGAGGCGGTCCGCGCTCTCGGCCATCAATGTTTTGTGATGGCCATCCAAGATGAGATCCTTACCGTGATTCACTGGTTGAAGGAGATTCGGCCGGATGTGGTCTTTAACCTTTGTGAAAGCGTATATGGGAATACCTGCTGGGAGATGAATATCCCCGCTCTGTTGGATCTTTTCCGAATCCCCTATACCGGATCGTCCTGCCTCACACTCGGGTTGTGTCAAGACAAAGGGAAGGCGAAGGACATCCTTCTCTCCCAAGGGATCTTGACTCCTCGATACAAAATCTTTGATCGACGTGTGAATCCTATCAAGGGGAATATCTATCCCATCATCGTCAAGCCGCTCCATGAAGATGGGAGTCTTGGGATTTCGAGAGACAGTGTCGTCTTTGACGACGAGACGTTGAACAGGCAGATTCAGTATGTGATCGAGAAATATCAGCAACCCGCTTTGGTGGAGGAGTTTGTTGACGGCAGAGAGCTGAATGTCGGTTTGGTGGAGACCAATGGGAAGGTGGGGGTGCTTCCCATCTCCGAAATCGACTACTCTGAATTTCCAGAGGGCATTCCGAAAATATGCGGTTACGAGGCCAAGTGGATTCCTGAGAGCACAGAATACCAGAAGTCGAAACCGATCTGTCCTGCTCACTTGGAATGGGTCATGAAGAAGAGGGTAGAGCATATCGCCCTGAAGGTCTTTAAGCTCTTTGGATGCCGGGATTATGCCAGAGTGGATATGCGCATCGACCGGGATGGGAAAATCTATGTCTTGGAGGTCAACCCAAACCCGGATATCTCTCCCGAATCTGGAATGGCCAGGTCCATCAAAGTCCAAGGAATGAGCTACACGGAATTCGTTCGAGAATTGATCGAGAGGGCTCTTCAAAGGAAAGATGGGGAGATAACGAGATAGGGAGAAAGGGAGATTGAGGGATTAACCGGGCAAGAAACGTGATTTATAACTCCAAGGCCGGCATAGCTGGAACCAAATTCGTTTTAAACTCTAAACTCCAAATACCAAATCCTAAATAAATCCAAAATACAAACTCTCAAACACAGAATAAAACGTTTTGGTTTTGAAATTTTGGGGTTGCTTAGAGTTTAGGGTTTTGAGTTTAGAGTTTAACACCTTTGCTTTGGTTCGATACGTAAGCTCCACCTCATGTATTATTTTAGTTCAGCACATCACCCCCTCTCCCCATCACCCCAGGT
>CAZFJD010000073.1:10624-12047 GCA_964518775.1 uncultured Syntrophaceae bacterium | reverse complement strand
TCGAGGTAACTTCTCCCATCCTGATCAAAAACTCGGACACCTTCTCCTTTGGTCATCACCGTAATTCCTTCGTTCAGTTGATCCCTATGAGTCCTTGCCAAGATCAGATGGGATTCGTGATCCATCCTTAGTTTATATTCCATTGTTCGCTCCTTCAGCGGGAAAGCTTGAAAAATATACCCATGGTTATTCGAGTTACCACGTTACATCATACGCAATATAAAAACCAGAGCAGATATTTTCCGTAAGCAGGCTTAGTTTGACATAAAAATCATTTGACCCATTCGGCGGCGCCAAGCCCCGCCCTTCAGGGCGGGGTGTAAAGCGCCGCTCAGGGTCAACCCTGAGCAAGCCCCAGCATTTATGCTGGGGAGTCGAAGGGTTGACTTCCTGTATTACGAACGGTCTGGTCTTAGGCGCTACGACAACCTTCATGATGAGTGCTTTGCCAGGGGCAGTGACCACATCTAATACGGTCTGAGCCACCTCCTCAGGCTCTAAAAACTCTTGATTCTTTTCTTCGGACGGAACCCCCAAAAATGCGGTGAGCACCCCTCCCGGACATACGGTAGAAACCTTAATTCCGTCTTTCCAAAGCTCTTTCGCCAGCACTTCGGTAAGCCCCGTGATAGCAAATTTTGTTGCACAATAAGCGGAAGCATTTGCAGAGGTGTGAATCCCGTGAATGGAAGAGATGTTAACGATGTGACCACTTTTAGCAGCAATCATAGACGGAAGAATGGCCTGAGTAACTAAAACTGCTCCTCTTACATTTACCATCCACATTCGATCCCACTCGTCGATCGGCGTAGTAGTGAAAGGTCCATATTTTCCATAGCCAGCGTTATTGATCAGAATATCGATTTTCTTAAAGGAAGTGATGCTTTCCTGGGCCATTCTTTTCACTTGCATTTCATCGGTGATGTCGGTTGCGATATCGAGTGCTATGACCCCGAGGTCCCGGCATTCCTTGGCGACTTTTGATAATTCCTCTCTTCGTCGTGCCACCAAAGAGAGGTCAGCCCCTTCTTTCGCAAATAATAAGGCAATTGCTTTGCCAATCCCAGAGCTTGCTCCTGTAATTAAAGTTTTTTTCCCAGTAAGTGATTGGGTCAAGATATCGCTCCTTTCGAATCAAGACTCGTATCCACACCAAAGGAGAGTGGCCATGGCAAGGACTTGGGTGACCTGAATGACCGAGGGAATCTCAACATACTCATCAATACCATGAATATTTGCCGCCTTGGGCCCAGTACATGCCGCTGGCATATTGAAGTATTGAGAGAAGCGAGAGTCTATCCCACCCGCCCTACCGATAAATTCTACCTCGCGGCCAAGAACGCTCTCAGCCGCCTTTTTAAAGGACTGAACAAGGGGGTGATTAGGATCTTGATACCACGGATCCGCATGCCAACCGAACCAT
>CAZFJD010000073.1:0-10614 GCA_964518775.1 uncultured Syntrophaceae bacterium | reverse complement strand
AACCATTCAATCTTTGGACGATGTTCTCGAAGCCAGGGGTCCCTTTGAGCCACATCATTGATCGTATTTTCGATCAACCGCTTAATCTCATCCATCTTTTCACCCGGGATAAATCCGATACGGCATTCCATTTCCGCACTTCCTGCAACATTGGATGGCCAATCGCCTGCCTTCATCGTTCCAATATTGATATGGCAGGATCGGCCCGAGCCCTTTTCAAACAAGGGAAAACGGATTTCTCGACCCCTTTTCTCATCGAGGTCAATCAGAGCTTGGTAGATGAGATACATCTTTCCAATGGCATTGACCCCAAGATGGGCCAACCCCGCATGACTTGTCTTTCCCAAAACTTTCACTCTAAAATAATTAATTCCAGCGTGAGCAATTGTCACATTGAGATTATGCGGTTCCGAAACAATCATCCCATTGGCAGTATAGCCTTCCGTTAAACAGGCCAACGTGCCACCCCCTCCGCCTGCCTCCTCATCGATGACGCTCTGAAGCATCACTGTTCCTTTTGGCTTGAGCCCTGCATTCGAGATTCCTTTTAACGCAAAAAAATTGGCTAAGAGCCCTGCCTTCATATCGGCCGTACCCCGTCCATACATTTTATCGCCTTCGATCTCAGCTGCCCACGGATCACGGGTCCACGCCTCAATCGGCTCTGGAGAGACCACATCGATATGGCCATTGAGAATGAGGGAAGGGCGGGCAGAGTCACCTGTGAGGATCCCTATGACATTTGGTCTATTTTCATAAGACATCCCAGTGTCAATGAAGGCAGGGTGCTCCTTGACCTTCCTTAAGTCTGGCATCAAACGAACCACCTTCAAACCCAAGGAGCGGTACCTTTCCTCCATAAAGGTCTGTCCTTTTTCTTCATACCCCACCACACTTGGAATCCGAACGAGATCCTGGAGGGCTTGGACGATCTCCTCTTTCATTTTCTCAATTTCACCACAGACTCGCTTTTGAATCTCCATCTGTTCCATCTTTCTCTCTCTATTTTGACAATGGATTTTTGGGATGAACTCTTAAGAAATGATAGCTAATCCATCAAGACTCCACCATTCACATCCAAGACTTTTGCAGTGATATAGGAAGCTCTATCCGAGGCTAAAAAAGCCACTGCGGATGCAACTTCTTCAGGCCGTCCCAATCGGCCTAACGGAATTGTGGAGATAAGACGTTTTTTCTTCTTGGAGGAATAAGTCTTTCTTATCAGATCTGTTTCTATGGGGCCTGGAGAAATGGCGTTCACTAGAATTCCATAAGGAGCCCCTTCGAAGGCCATGCTTCGGGTGAGGCATTCAAGCCCTGCTTTGCTTGCGGCATAATGGGCATAGGGGTTGTAGAGACCGGGAGATACCATTCCCCCTGACCGAGATGCCCCCGAGGCGATATTGATGATTTTCCCTCCTTTCTGAGACTTCATCATCTTAAAGGCGGCTTGAGAACAGAGGAAGGTTCCCTTCAGGTTCGTATTGAGGGTTTGATCCCAGTCTTCTTCTAAGATCTTCTCGAAAGGGGTAGGAAAGGAAACCCCAGCATTATTGACCAAGATGTCTAACCGTCCTTTTTTCACGAAAACTTGTTGAAAAACTTTTTCAACATCCTTTTTCTTGGAGACATCCATCTGATAGGCTTTGGCCTTGTGGCAACCTTTTAAAACAAGTTGTTCTGTCCTCTTTGCATTTGTAAAGTTCCGATCGGTGATAACAACATAGGCTCCATTTTTTGCCAATTCAAGACAGATGGTCCTTCCAATTCCACGGCCGCCACCCGTGACGATGGCAATTTTTCCTTCAAGTCGATATTTCATCATCCCTCACTCCAACCGAATTGTCTCTCCGCCGTCGACGACCAGGTTATGGCCTGTTATGAAATCCGAATCCTCAGAAGCAAGAAAGAGGGCTGCTCCCGCAATATCTGCAGGGGTTCCGTGACGGCCTAAAGGTATAAATTGGAGGAAATATTTTAACGCCTGCTGATCTCTCACCTTATGCTGGGTCATCTCTGTTTCGACCAATCCAGGAGAGATGGCATTCACATAAATATTCATGGGAGAGTAATCGACGGCAAGCTGTTTCGTCAAATTGATTATCCCGGCTTTAGAAGCACTATATGCAGAAGTATGAGGGGACCCAAATATACCGTAGGCTGAAGCAATATTAATGATTTTTCCCCTCCCAATCTTAAGCATCTCAGGGATGACCCGCTTGCACACTAAGAAGACAGATTTAAGGTTGACCGCTACCATCCGGTCCCATTCTTCCTCGAGGGTGTCGAGGCAAGTCTTAGAGCCTCCTATTCCAGCGTTATTTACGAGAATATCGATTTTCCCGAAGACTTCCAAAATTTTCATTATAAATTGGTCTACATCGGATGACTTAGAGACGTCCCCGTATAAGGCGATGGCTTCTCCTCCTGCTTCTCGGATCATTCTCGCTGTCTGCTGTGAATTCTCCGTCAGGATGTCTATAACAGCTACCTTGGCTCCTTCTTGTCCAAACCTTAGGGCGATTCCCCGGCCAATTCCCCTTCCGGCTCCTGTAACAACCGTAACGTTTCCTTTCAGACGCCCCATCGCCTCTCCTTTCATTTCTTAGATGTCCAAAATTCCGCAACGTCAATGCATCGGGCAAACCATACTTTTTTTTGACGTTTGATATGACGAATTAATTTTTCAAGCATCTGGATTCGATGAGGCCGGCCAATATATTGAGGGTGCATCGTTAATAAGTAATAGTGGCCATCCTTATAAAACCCATCAAATTCATTCTTCCAAATCGAAAAGACCCATTCCGGGGGGGCGATCACCCGAGAAATCGGTTGAGTGGGGCTGAAGAGGAAAAAACAGGCATCATCAAGAAGCCACTGGACAGGGAGTTCAATGAGGCCAGAGTCATACTGATAGGGGAGTTCATCGTCCATCATGGCACTTGTATAAAGGAAACCGTATTCGGAGAGGAGAGAAAGGGTCCTTGAACTGTACTCCCAGGCAGGAGAGCGATAGCCTTTAGGCTTTTCTCCGAGGATGCCTTCAAGGATCTCTATTCCCTTTTTGAGGATCTCCCTTTCTTCGCTCTCTATTAAGGTATGGGGGTGTTCATGGAGGTAACCATGGTGGCCTACTTCGTGGCCTTGCCTCTGAATTTCTTTCACCAGACCAGGATGGCGCTCTGCCACCCAACCAGGAATAAAGAAGGTTGAAGGAATTCGATGCCTTCTCAATAATTCCAATATCCGGGGTATAGCCACCTTGTAAGCATACGCCCCGTGCGAGAGAAGGACAGGTCGTTTTTCATTCTCCGGGTTTCGGGAGAGCCAGAGGGTTTCTGCATCGAAGTCGAAGGACAGGGTTACAGCAACCCGATTCCCCCTCGGCCAAAGGGTTGCACTTTTTGTCGTCATCGGAAACCTCCTCTTTTCCAGTTTTGTCCAGAATAGGAAAGGGGTTTATAGAAATTAAGCCCTCCGTCCAGTTCTAAAATCTCCCCCGTGATGAAACTCGCTTCATCCGAACAAAGAAAGACTGCAGCATTAGCGATCTCCTCTGGTTTTCCAAGTCTTTTAAGAGGAATGACCGATTGGAGGAAACGTTTACGGTCTGCTGTGAAGAGATCATCAGCGATCTCTGTCTCAATGGGGCCTGGAGAGATGGCATTGGCTCGGATACCATAGGGTCCTCCCTCGAAGGCCAAGCTTTTGGTCAATGTATTCATACCTGCTTTGGATGCGGCATAATGCGCTCCCACACCTCCAGATTTGGCAGATCCTGAAGAGATATTGAGAATCACTCCACATCGCTGCGACTTCATGTACGGGAATACTGCTTTTGAACAAAGAAAAGCGCTTTTCAGGTTAATCTTGAGAACCTCATCCCATTCTTTCGGGCTAATTTCTTCGATGGAAGCCATCGGGCTGATCCCAGCATTATTGACAAGGATATCGACTCTTCCAAATTTCTTTGTCGTTTCGTTAATGAGTCGTTGAGCAGTCTTTGGATCTCCAACGTCTCCCCTTACGATCAACGTTTTTATGTCTTTAAATTCTTTCTTTTTTGCCAGGTTCATCAGTTGTTTTGATGAAGTCCTTCTCCCATTCAGGACGACATGAGCCCCTTCCATTGCAAAGGCTCTTGCGATTGATTGGCCAATGCCTCGTGAGGAACCTGTGATGATTGCAATCTTACCTTTCAATAACATTCGGTTTGGCTTTTATATAATACCAAGAATCTAATAGTCAGTGAGTGAATGGTAGAACCCTATTCAATTTTAGTATGGTACTCTCTCTCTGCTGCCTCTCGAGAGAGATACCCCTGTTTGACATCGTCTTTAATCCTTTCAATGTCCCTCTCCGTAGGATCCCCGTAACCTCCTCCACCAGGAGTTTCAAAGCTCAAATAGTCGCCTGATTCGAGGCGAAAGTTCGTATTCTTGGCAGGGATTCTTATCATCTGATCTCCCCTGTGGAGAAAATAACGAGCTGGGGTGCCATCCTTCCCTCCAAGAACTCCCCTTGGCGGAAACCTTTGAGCGTCAGAACGGGTCGATAAATATCCAGGTCCTCTCAAGAAACGGATATCCCGTCTGATTGCTAACCCCCCACGGTGCTTACCGGGCCCTCCAGAATCCGTGACCAACTCATATTTTTCAACTCGGATATCCGGGTATTCCAATTCGATCGCCTCCACAGGCAAGTCCAGACAATTTCCCAGATTGCAGTACACCGCACTGTTTCCATCGTGGTCTGCGGTAGCTCCCCAGCCTCCTCCATGAATTTCGAAAAATACATACTGTTTTCGTTTATCCGGAGTTCGACCACCAATGGCGTTCGCTGTTAAGTGGGAATGGGAACTGCCCACAGCCTTTTCAGGACTTGCTTTGCTGAAGGCTAAAAGAATGGTATTGGTAATTCTCTCCAGCGTGTGAACACGCCCGCTTAAAGGAGCGGGAAAGATCGGATGGACAACTGTCCCCTCGGGTGCGACGATCTTCACGGTCCGATAACAACCTTCATTTTGGAAGATCAATGGATTGACTAAATATCGAATGCCACAGAAGACGGCATTGAAGACAGAAGATTCAGAGCAGTTGAAAGGACCTTCAGTCTGGGCACTGGTGCCCGTAAAATCAACCGTCACCCCTCCATCTTTAAAGGTGAGCTTGACTTTTATTCTGATAGGCTCATCTGAAAATCCATCGTTGTCCAGAAACCCCTCCTCTTCATAATCGCCTGGAGGGATTTGAGAAAGGTCCTCCCTCATAAGCCTTTCAGAATTATTGTAATACTCCTCGACGATGTCATAAAATTCTTTAAGGTCATAACGTCTTAAAACTTCCAATAAACGTCTTTCCCCTATCGAGACCGCTGATATCTGTGCTCGGATATCTCCCATCGTCTGCTCAGGGACTCGAATATTGTTTCTGATCATTTCATGTAGCGTATGATTTGGCCTTCCCCGCTCATAGAGTTTGAGGGGAGGAATCAACAATCCCTCCTGCCAAACATCAGTGGAGTGGGAGGCCATACTTCCCGGTGCATTTCCGCCCACATCAAGATGGTGTCCTGTCGATCCAGCAAGGCCAACCAATCGGTCTTTGTAAAAGATGGGTTTGAAAATCATAATATCCGGATGATGCGTTCCGCCTAAATAAGGGTGATTGTGAATGAGGATATCTTCGGGATTCAATTCCATCTTCAACTCATTGACGATGTATTGAGCACAATAAGACAACGTTCCCTGGTGGCCGGGGCAGTGTTCTGCCTGACCCAGTAATCGAGCATGTCTGTCGTATATCGCAGCAGAAAAATCCTTTTCCTCCCTGATAATCGTTGAATAAGCGGTCCGCATCAGGGCTATTCCCATCTCTCGGGCGATGGATTCAAATATGCTCCCCATGATTTCTAAGGTCACGGGATCTACTTTCAAGACGAACCCCCCTATCGGTTATTTTTCGACTTTTAAAAAGAGATTGCCCAAAGAATCGACCTCTGCCCTATGCCCTGGATAGACCACAATCGTGGTGAAGGGATCTTCGACGATGGCAGGGCCCGCGATTTGGTCAGCCTTGTTCATGTACTCCCGATGGTAAATAGGACAATCGATGAAGCCCTTTTCTTTCCCAAAAAAGAGAACCCGATGTCCCTTCAGAGGAGGTGTGCTCGTCTCCTTCTTTGGAAGGAATTGCATCTCTTTGACCATTAAGATCCCCAGCACCCGGAAACAGACCAATTCCACAGGTTCTTCCTCAGCAGAATGTCCAAATCTTTTTCGGTGATGCGTATGGAAGAGATTGCAAAGCTCTTGGAGGGTCTGAGAATGGATAGGCCCTGCATCATTTGGGAAGGGGACATTGATTTCATAAGCCTGGCCAATGTATCGCATATCGCATGATCTTTGAATGACTGCGTTTTCGATCGATCCTCCCTCATTGATCAACGCCTGTTTGATTTCATCCTCCAGTTGGGCATAGATATCTTCCACCTCTTTCAAATTGATGTTTTTTGCCGACATGATTCGAGTCAATGAACGCGTTCGCCTGATATCGGCCATGAGAAGGCCGAGGGCAGAGAAGACACTCGCCTGTTTGGGAATGAGAACTTGAGAGATGGAAAGTCGCTCCGCCACCATTCCCACCAACAAGGCGCTGGCACCACCAAATGAGATGAGAGTGAACTCACGCGGATCATACCCTTTTTCGAGCGAAACCGCCCGGATGCCGCTTTCGATATGGGCCGATTGGACAAGGAGGATGGCATGGGAGGCCTCCTCCACACTCATATTCATCGGCTTAGCAATCTCTCTTTCCAAGATGCGGCGGGAGCTTTCATAATCGAGTTCCATCTCCCCACCTAAGAAATACGTTGGATCAATAAAACCTACCTGTAAGGCTGCATCGGTGGTCGTCGGTTCTTGACCACCCCTTCCATAGCAGACAGGTCCTGGATTGGCACCGGCCGACTGGGGCCCGACCTTCAGTCCTTTGCCGAATAGGTTAACGATACTTCCGCCGCCAGCGCCAATGGTATGGATATTCACCTGTGGCACTTTCACCGGATTATAAGCAATCTCTGCTTCTGTCATGAGTTCGACGTTTCCATCCTGGATAAGGCTGATGTCGGTGCTCGTACCGCCCATGTCGATGGTAATGATATTTCTTAAACTCAAAGCCTCGGCTATCCTGATACTCCCCACGACCCCGCCCACAGGGCCTGAGAGCAGAGTGTTTACCGGAGCTTCCTCGATATCTTCAGCCCTCATGAGCCCGCCATTGGACTGCATGATCCGGAGGGGCTTCATGACACCTATTGCTCTCAAACGTCCTCTGAGAGTCTTCAGATACTTAGCCGTGATGGGCATCAGATAGGCATTCAGCACGGTCGTTGCAGTTCGCTCATATTCCCTGAATTCAGGACAGATGGAGGAGGAGGTGGATACATAGATTTCTGGAAATTCTTTCCTGATCAGCTCCTCCACAACTTTTTCGTGGGAGGGATTTAGAAAAGAGAAGAGGAAGGCAACCGCTATGGCCTCAACCCCCTCAGCGATCATCGTTTTAATATGCTTGCGAACCTGCTCTAAATTGATCGCCAATAACACCTCGCCCTGTGCGTTGATTCGTTCTCCCACTTCTAATCTGAGATAACGCGGAACCAGCGGTTCAGGTTTAACATAATAGAGATCAAAAAGTCTGGGTCTCCATTGCCTTCTAATTTCCAAAACGTCGCGGAATCCTTCTGTCGTCAAAAGTCCTGTCTTGGCCCCTTTCCGTTCCAATACGGCATTGGTGGCTACGGTTGTTCCATAGACGATTCGGTTGATTTGAGAGGGTAGAATGTCATATCTTTTCTCCGCGCTCTTGAGTCCATTCATCACGGCAATCGACGGGTCCTCCGGAGTCGACAGTTCTTTGTAAGTGAGCAGGTCCCCGTTCTCTTCATTTATCAGAACAAAATCTGTGAAGGTGCCTCCTGTGTCAATTCCAATTTGATACATGGTTCTCTGAGCCCCGTTTCTATATCATTTTGTTTCACTGCTTTCCACTGAAGTTAGGTTCTGTGACTGGAACAAAGATTCTACCAATCCTCCCAGACCCCTCGGAAATACCATAATGCTGACAATGATGATGCCACCAAAGATAATGGGACGTATTAGTCCGGCTGTGCGCAACCATTCATCGACAAACGTGACGAAGAATGCGCCCAGGATGACTCCAGGAAATCTCCCCAGTCCTCCAATCACGACCATCATGATGGCGGCAGCAAAGATTTCGATCTCCAGTGTCCTTGGGGTTGCGACCTTGAGGTAATGAATGTAAAAAGCACCCATGACGCCGGTGATAAAAGCAGAGATCACAAAGACAATCAAATTGAATCTCTGACGATCAACGCCGAGGCTTTCAGCGAAGCCTTCGGAGTCCCTCAGTGCCACAAAGGCCAACCCAATATCTGAACGGATGATCTTATAGATGAGGATATGAAAGAGGAGAAAAAGGAAGAGACCTAAGTAGTAATAACCCATTTTTGAATCTCCGAAATGGTAGCCCAGAAAATGATAATGGGGCATCCCCATTAGGCCCACGTCCCCTCCTGTCCATTTGGCTCCCAATTTGATAAAAATGGGTATCACTTGATGAAACGCAATGGTCACAAGACAGATATATAAACCCTTCAGTCTCAGACATGGAAACGCAATGATGATGCCTGAAAACGCTGAAGCAAGGCCGCCGATCAGCAAGCCGAACCATGGCGATACCTTCAACCATACTTCAACCAATCCTGCCCCATAAGCTCCGACAGTAAAAAAGGCCAATTGGGCAAAGGAATAGATACCGGCATATCCCATGATGAGGTTCCATGCGGAGGCCACGACGGCCCAGATAAAAGATATGATCAAGAGATGCGTGTAATAGGGGCCGCTGAACCAGGGGCAGGACAGTAAGCCCAATAAGAGCAAAATCACGATGATTTTTCTATAATCTCCCATATCTGCCGTCGTTCGTTCCAAGCATTAGGCCCATTCTCCAAATAGTCCCTTTGGCCTGATAAACAGGACGGCTACCAACAGGATGAACCACATCGGCGCCACCCAGAACATCCCCATATACATGGAGACAAAAGCCTCCAATGTCCCCAAAATGAAGGCACTCAAGAGCGTTCCCTTGACACTTCCAAGCCCACCGAAAATGACAATGACTACGGCCTTAAAAAGAGTTTCCCATCCCACAAAGGGGGCAATGAAAAATCTTGGGGCCAACAACACGCCGCTGATTCCTCCCAAGGCCGCAGAGAGAGCGAGCGTAAAGGCGAAGAGTCGATCCAAATTGATGCCGACGATTTTCGCTCCGACGGAATCCTGAGAGATGGCTCTCAAGGCCGTTCCCACCGTAGTCTTTCTAAGAAACAGTTCGAGGGAGAGAAGGATGACCACAGAAATGACCAGCGTAGCGATGTCATGATAGGTGATCGTAAAGTCGCCAACTTTTAGAAAGCCATCAATGACTTTGGGTATCGTTTTAATTCTCGTCCCAAAGATCACATCTCCTGCATTCCCCATGATAATTGCCAGGCCCAGGGTCACGAGTACGGAGATGATTCCGAAATCCGGCTTCTTTCGCAACGAATAGAGCATAACCCTGTCGATGATCAGGCCGAGGAGAAAAAGGATAACGATCCCGAGAACAATCGCTATCGAATAATGCAATTGAGATTTAGAGTAGAAGAACCAGGTGAAATAACCCCCCCAAAAGATGAAGGCCCCATGAGCGAAATTAAACATTCTTCCAACGCCATAAATAAGGGTCAGGCCCATCGACATCACTGCATAAAGGGCCCCTAAGACGATCCCACTGATGATCGCATTAATAATAGGGGTCATGATCTGCATCGTCTCTGAGCGAACCCGCTCCTCCTTTCAAATTACACCAAATACTGTTTTTGTATCAGTTCAACCGTCAGGTTCTTGCTTTCGTCCTGATGGACAATGCGTCCATCCTTCATGATATATCCTTTATGGCTGATCGTTAAAGAAGACTCTACCTCCTGTTCGACTAAGAGAATCGTCAATCCCTGTTGTTCATTGATCTCTTTGATCTTTTCAAAGACCTCCACCTTGAGCTTGGGCGCCAACCCCATGGAGGGTTCATCGATCCCCATGAGTTTAGCATGAGACATCAATCCCCTGCCGATCGCTAACATCTGCCTTTCACCCCCACTTAAGGTCGAGACAATTTGATTTTGTCTCTCCTTCAATCGAGGAAAGAGCTCGAAAACGAATTTGTAATTCTTTTCCTTCTCTTTTCTTGCCCGAACATTATATGCACCCAGTAGAAGGTTCTCTTTGACCGTGAGGTCTGGGAACAGATGCTTCTCTTCCGGGATGTAAACGATACCCATCTCAACGATCTTATGCATGGGTAAATGGTTGATTTCTATGCCGTCAAATTTTATGTAACCCGTTGAGGAGGGGATCAGTCCACAGACAGTCTTTAGAAGTGTGCTTTTTCCATGCCCATTCGCGCCGAGGAAAACAGCAAATTCGCCTTCTTGAACCGTGAAGGAAATATCCTTTAAAGCATGAAATTTTCCATAGTAGGTATTGATATTATG
>CAZFJD010000072.1:0-12145 GCA_964518775.1 uncultured Syntrophaceae bacterium | reverse complement strand
TCCTCGGATGGCATGATGACCCCCATCTCTATCCGGATAAGCTCGTCGATGTGACGGACATCGCCACTTATCTGGGGAAGAAATATGGAGGATTCGAGTCTGTTTGTTACAAATATGCGATCAACCCAAGGACCGGACGCTGGATCGCTCTTCCTCTTGGGGGCCCGGTCAACTGCATCAATTACCGGGAGAGCTGGGTCAAAGAGGTGGGCTATGAAAAACCGCCGAGCAAGATTGAAGAGTTCATCAAGATGTGCAAGAAGCTGAAGGAGAAAGGTCATCCGCCAGGATTTGCCTTAGGACATGCCGTTGGCGATGGAAACAACTGGACGCACCATTGGCTCTGGACCTTTGGCGGAAAGTGCGTGGATAAGGACGCGAACGTGGTGATCAATTCGCCCGAAACGTGGACAGCCTTGGAGGCTGTGAGAGAATTATATGATACCCTCATCCCTGGAACGGCTTCTTGGCTCGATCCCCACAACAACAAAGCATTTCTGGCTGGCGAGATCTCCGTCACTACCAATGGCATCAGCATCTATGCCGCTGCAAAAGGGAAGTGGCCGGAGATTGCCAACGATATGAACCATGTGAACATGCCCATTGGCCCGATAGGAAGACCAACAGAACTTCACCTTTTTAATCAGGCATTCATCTTCAAATACACCAAATTTCCCAATGCCTGCAAACATTATCTCACATTCATGTTAGAGGAGCCCCAGGCTGGCCCATGGGTTGATGCGATGATTGGGTACGTCGGCCCAAGCCTGAAGGGTTACAAAAAGCTGCCGGTATGGACAAGTGATCCCAAAATCACACCCTTTAGGGACTGCATTGCGAACATGCTCTGGAACGGTTACGAAGGCCCTGAAGGACCGGCTTCTGCTGCAGCTATGGCTGAGTATATTGTAGTCGACATCATCGGCGATGTCTGTGTGCGCGGTAAGTCACCGAAAGAGGCGGCACAGATTGCTGAGCAACGCTTGCTCCGATACTATAAGAAGAAAGTTTCTGTGCCGAAGAAGGAGGCACCTGCAGCACCCAAGAAGGAAGCTCCTGCACCGGCGAAGAAAGAGGCTCCTGCAGCACCAAAAAAGTAAGGTACTGAGAGGAGAACGGGTTGAGAGAATTGAAATCGGTGGAGATCACCACGGAGAAGAGAGGATGGCTTCGGGAAGGTTTCTCCAATCTGATGGAGAATCGCACATTTCTTGGCTTTCTCTTAGTCGCTCCCGCTGAAGCCATCCTCCTCATTTTTTTGGCCTATCCCTTCATCTTGGGTCTCTGGTTGGGTTTCACAGATACCCTCGTTGGTCGAAAGGGAGAGTTCATCGGCTTTGAAAATTACGTCAGCCTTCTTAAAGATTCAATTTTTTGGCTGACTACCTATAATACTTTTCTCTATACCATTGTGGCCGTGATTTTTAAAGCCATCCTGGGCTTTGCGTTGGCCATCATCCTCAACCGTGACTTCAAAGCGAAAGGATTCGTCCGAGCAATCATACTCCTTCCGTGGATCATCCCCACAGCACTCTCCGCCATTGCTTTCTGGTGGATCTATGATTCTACCTTCAGCGCCATCAGTTGGTCATTGATCAAGTTAGGCCTCATGAATCATCGAATCGACTTCCTCGGGGATCCAACCAATGCCCGGATTTCCTTGATCGTTGCCAATGTCTGGAGAGGGATCCCCTTCTTTACCATTGGCCTCTTAGCCGGACTGCAGACCATCAACCCCACTCTTTATGAAGCAGCAGAAATCGATGGGGCAGGACCATGGAAAAAGTTCCGTCGTATCACCCTGCCTCTGGTTCTTCCTCTTCTCGCTGTCATCACCACCTTCTCCACCATCTGGACGTTTGGCGATTTTCAGCTGGTCTGGGTGATCACCAAAGGAGGACCGGCTAATGCCACGCATTTATACGGGACCCTTTCCTTCCAAAGAGCGATCCCCGGTGGCCATTTTGGCGAAGGAGCGGCCATCTCCAATTTTATTCTGCCAATACTGGTACTCTGTGTTCTGATCAGCTTTAAGTTTCTGAGGAGAGAGGATTAAAGGATGTACGAATCGTTCTGGAGAAAATTTATTAAGTTTTATCTTCCACTGGTCATCTTTGTCATCTTTCTTCTATTCCCTTTCTATTGGATGTTCAACACAAGCCTTAAGCCGATGAAGGAGCTGTATAATCTGAAGCTGAACCCCTTTTACATACATCAACCTACGCTGGAAAATGTGAAGACCCTGCTCTTTGATACCATTTTCGTGCGATGGATGTACAATACTTTCTTCGTGGCCATCCTTTCCACCGTGATTTCTCTCGGAACCAGCCTGCTCGCCGCCTATGCGATACAGCGGCTCAAGTTCAAGACCTCTGGCCCAACTGGGTTGGCAATCTTCTTTGGATATCTGATTCCACCAACAATACTTTTCATTCCGTTGGCCACGATCATCTTTAAGTTAAAGCTCTGGGACTCTTTATGGTCTTTAGTCCTGGTCTATCCCACCTTTCTGATTCCTTTCTGTACCTGGCTTTTGATGGGCTATTTCAAGTCCATCCCTAAGGAGATGGAGGAGTGCGCGATGATCGATGGAGCCAGCCGGCTCAAAGTATTTTGGCGCATCGTCATTCCGCTCTGCCTTCCCGGGATCTTTTCCGCTGGGATCTTCGCTTTCACGCTTTCCTGGAACGAGTTCTTATATGCTTTGGCCTTTATTTCGACGACGGAGAGTAAAACCGTCCCCATCGGCTTGGTGACCGAACTCGTTCGTGGAGACGTTTATCATTGGGGGCCACTCATGACCGGAGCGCTCTTAGCCTCTGTTCCCGTGGCTTTGGTCTATTCCTTCTTCGTGGAGCACTATGTGGCTGGGTTAACAGGCGCATTAAAGGAGTAAGCATTCTATGGCAAAAGTGACCTTAGAGAATATCTCAAAACATTTCAATGAAGTGGTGGCGGTCCAAGATTTTAACTTGGAGATTGAGGACAAAGAATTCGTTGTCCTGGTGGGACCCAGTGGCTGCGGAAAGACGACCACGTTAAGGATGATCGCAGGCCTGGAAGAGATCACTCAAGGAAATATCTATATCGGGGATCGACTGATCAACCGGGTTCCAGCAAAGGATCGGGATATCGCCATGGTCTTCCAGAACTATGCCCTCTATCCGCATATGACCGTCTATCAAAATCTGGCCTTCAGCTTGGAGATGAGGAAATTATCTAAAAAAGAGATTGATGAGCGAGTGAAAGAGGCTGCAGATCTTCTTGAAATCCCGGAACTCCTGCACCGAAAGCCAAAGCAACTCTCCGGTGGACAACGCCAAAGGGTGGCCGTTGGAAGGACCATCGTGAGAAAACCCCAGGTCTTTCTCTTTGACGAGCCCTTGTCTAATTTGGATGCTAAATTGAGGGTTCAGATGCGAGGGGAGTTGAAGAAACTTCACGAACGCCTTTCTTCGACTATCATCTATGTAACGCATGATCAGGTGGAAGCAATGACTATGGGAGACCGCATCGTAGTGATGAAGGATGGTTTCGTTCAACAGGTGGGAAAACCTCTGGATCTCTACTTTCATCCCATTAATAAGTTTGTTGCAGGCTTTATTGGTAGTCCGACGATGAATTTTATAGAGACCAGGTTAATCGCTTCAGACAATAAATTATGGGTTGAGGCAGACGGATTCAAGTTGAAGATACCAGAAGAGAAAGCTCGAAATCTTCAGAATTATATCAACAAAAAAATTACCTTTGGAATTCGACCGCAAGACCTCTCAAAAGCTTCCGCTCCCATTAAGGGTGAGACAATCGAAGCCTTCGTGGAAATCATCGAACCCATAGGAAACGAGATCTACCTGGACGTGAAATCGGGTCGCGATTCTCTGATCGCCTCCGTCGATCCCAAGACAAAGGTGGTGCCCCGCCAAAACATCTTACTTCAGGCCAACTTGGAGAATATCCACCTCTTCGATATTGAAAATGAGAATGCCCTCCTTTAATATTAAAGTGATTGGTGAGCCTACCACAAATCACATCTTTCATTGGAGGCGAGTTCATTATGGGAAATGAGAATCTCCCGAAGATCTTTAAAATTCGACAGAAGATCGATGCCCCCCGGATTCAGAACATCGAAGAAAGAGTCGCTGGGCTTTTAAACGATTTCGAATTATCAAAGAAGGTCAAAAAGGGGGAACGAATCGCTTTGACCGCAGGAAGTCGAGGGATCAAAGATAAGCCCAAGGTCTTAAAGACGATCATTGGACGTTTGAAGGATTTGGGATCCTCCCCATTCGTTGTGCCTTGCATGGGCAGTCATGGAGGGGCGACGGCCGAAGGTCAAGTCGAGGTATTGGAGAGTCTGGGGATCACTGAGAAGAGTGTGGGAGCTCCTATCGTCTCCTCAATGGAGGTCGAAGAGATTGGCCGGACCAAATTTGGGACTCCTGTCTTAATCAGTAAAGATCTTCTGAAAGCAGATAAGATCGTTGTCATCAATCGGATTAAGCCCCATACCGATTTCAAGGGAGAGATCGAAAGTGGTCTATTGAAGATGATGGTCATCGGCATGGGAAAACATCAGGGATCGCTGATGGTTCATCGGCTCACCATCAAACATGGATTTCCAGCAGTTCTTGCAGAAGTCAGTTCGATCCTTCTCAAAAACCTCCCCATCTTTTTCGGAGTAGGGATCGTCGAAAACCAGTACGATCAGACAGCCCTGATTGAGCTCGTGAGACATGAAGAGTTTGTGGAGAGGGAGAAGGTTCTCCTAAAGAGGGCAAGGGAATTGATGCCCTCTCTTCCCTTCACTGAGATGGATATCCTCATTGTGGACGAGATGGGTAAGGATATCAGCGGCACTGGAATGGATACCAATGTGGTCGGACGGAATCAACTGATTGGGCATCCAAAATTTGAAAATCCGAAAATTACCCGAATCTTTGTCCGAGATCTCACGGAAGGAAGCCATGGAAATGCGACAGGGATTGGTATGGCGGACTACACCACCGAACGCTTGGTGGATAAGGTCGACCATCATTCAACCCACATCAACTGTATTAATGGAATGACTCCTGAAAACGCTCGTATCCCCGTCTTCTTTGAAAAAGATCGAGAGGCGTTACATATCGCCCACTATAACTCTGGAGTCTTCGATCCTAAGGATCTTCGAATCCTTTGGATTAAGAATACATTAGAAATAGAGTATGTCTTTGTCTCCCAAGCCTTCCTTAACCAAGCAAGATCAAATCCTCGGATAGAGATCCTCACCGAACCCTTCGACTTCCCCTTCGATGAAAACGGAAATCTGGTCTCACAGTGGAATTAGAAGGATGAGAGAACGGCTTTCAGCCTTTCGAGGGAGATATTTCCTCCAGATAAGATCAAAGCGACTTTTTTGTCCTTGAGCCGTTCTTTGATTTTGAGGGCCGCGGCCAAAGGCGCAGCGCCGGCCTCCTCCGCGAGATTCCGGACAAGTTCAAGGTAAGTCAGGATGGCGTGCATCATCTCCTCTTCGGAGACGAGGATGAAGTCTGAAAGAGTATCCCAGAGGATCTCCTGCGTCAGCTCGTATCCCACCTGCGTTGCCAGACCTTCTGCTGCTGTCTCCACCCGGTCCGCCACGATTTTTCTCATTTTCCAGGAAAGATAGGCGGCCGGCGCCTTCTCGGCTTGGACCGCGATCACTTGGGCAGAAGGACAAACCGTTTCCTTGACCAGGCAGCACCCGGTTGCCCCGCTTCCTCCACCCAATGGAACAATGATGAGGTCAAGATCGGGCACTGCCTCGAAAATCTCCAGGGCATAAGTGGCGACGCCAGCGACGAGATAGGGCTCGTTGGCCGGATGGATGAAGCGGGCGCCGCGATCAGAGGCCAATTGTTCAGCATAAACGCGGGACTCATCGAAAATCTTACCATGAAAAACGACGTCCGCGCCGAAACCTCTGACGGCCTTCACTTTAACCGGATTCGCGGCCTCCGGCATAATGATCGTCGCCGGCACATTATAAAGAGCGCAAGCGTACGCGATGGATTGTGCGTGATTTCCGGTGGAGGCCGTCACCACGCCCCTCTTTTTCTGTTCAGGATTGAGATGTGAGATGAAGTTGACTCCCCCGCGGACCTTGAAGGCGCCGGTGGGCATGTGGTTTTCATGCTTGACATAGACCTTGGCGTCCAAGAGCTGATCGAGTTGAGGATATGTGTAAAGGGGCGTTTGTGGAAGGTACTGGCCAATGATCTTCCTCGCCTCTAAGATGTCCCTGAAGGTTGGCCGCTGCAAATTCATTTTTTCTTCCTTCCTTATTATATTCTCTTGGAAATGTTTCTCGGACGTCAAGGGAATGACAAGAACCTGCTTTTTGGTAAATTGAGTATACGAAAAGGGGGTTCACGGGTCAAGGAAAAAGGACGACCGGTGATCACCTATGGAATCAACTATCTCCGCTGGAAAGCCCAGCAGTGAAATATACCAGGCGAATCAGTCTTTTTCTTTGTATTTCTGAATAGTCCTGGCAACGGCCATTCCGATGAATCTGGCTTCTCCCATCCCTTGCTCATCCTGCCTGACCTCCCCTTTCTTCCCAGCATAAGCTATAGCCCCACCTCCCCGTTCCCTTGGCCCGATTTCCTGCCCAGTAGCGTAAGTTATAGCTCCTGTAGCTGAGATCATCCTGTGGATGGCGAAAAAGCTATTAAAGGCATTAAAAGCTTGGGTGGCGCCCGCTCGTCGCGCAACAACCACCACGCCAGCAACCTTATTTCTCAACCTCCGGCCCTCCCTAAGGACATAGGTACGATCAATGAGTGCCTTTGCTTGGGCAGACACATTCCAGAAGTAAACAGGGGTCCCAAAAATAATACCGTCGGCTTCCAAGAGCTTTAAATAAATTTCTTGCATATCATCCGCAATCCTGCACTTCTTAGTCCCTGTGCAGGAATCACAACCGTCACAAAAAGAAATATTCTTATCGGCAAGTGTTATCAATTCTACTTCAGCTCCTATTTCTTTGGCACTGGCCAGAGCTTCGTTTACCAAAATCTCAGTGTTTCCCCCTATTCGTGGACTACAGACAATTCCTAAAACCTTCATCTTTTCCCTCCTCAACGATTCTTTTTAGGCTTATGAAAAGAGCAAGAGTTTATTACTAAACTTTGAATTTGCTGTCAATTGACTTTAAAATAGGGACACATCCCATTAAATAATTGAGTCTTTCGATTAAAAGGGATGTGTCCCCATTTTCCGAAAGAGGAACAGATATCATCTACGCGGATTTTCTGGATTTGGCTTTTTGCAAGAGGGCCATGAAAAGAGGGAAGAACCAAATGAAGAGCGTGATAATACACAGGATGGCGCTCACTGGTCGGGTGAAGAACTGAGTGACATCCCAGTCGGTCTTGATCATGCTCATCATGAAGTTCTTCTCAACGATGGGACCGAGGACAATGCCAAGGACGACGGGTGCCACGGGGAAGCCATTCGCCTCAAGAAAGTAGCCGATCACGCCCATTACCAGCATCACCCCCACATCAAAGATCGTGTTGTTAATGGCAAAAGAACCCACGATACAGAACATGAGAATACCCGGCATAAGAATATTTCGTGGAACCCTAAGCATCTGGGAGCTGCATTTGATAGAAAGGTAACCAAAAGGGATCATAAGAAGATTGGCAATGATAAAAGCAAGATAGACCGCATAGAGGATCTCGGGTTGCTGTTCGAAGATGAGAGGGCCTGGCCTAAGGCCTTTCATAAAGAGAACACCAATGACGATCGCTGTGATCGAATCTCCTGGGATTCCAAAAACCAATGCAGGGACCCAATCGCCAGCCAGGCAGGAATTGTTTGCCGTTCCTGCATCAACGATGGCTTCGATTGAACCAACTCCGTATTTTTCTGGTTCCTTTGAGCTTCTTTTCGAAAAGGCATAGGCAATCCAGGCAGCAATGTCAGCACCAGCCCCGGGAAGGATTCCGATAAAAGTCCCTAACAGACCCGATCTCAACACATTCACCTTATAACGCCGAAACAACTTCCACATTCCTGTAAAGATTCTTTCCGCCTTGACGTGTGCAATGGGATATGCAAGCTCGCCTTGCATGACGCTTCGGATGACCTCAGAAATGCCGAAGAGTCCGATCATCGCTGGAATGAAATTCACACCATTGAGAAGTTCCACAACACCAAAAGTAAAACGAGGATAACCGAGAGTGATGTCCACGCCGACGGTGGACAGAAAAAGGCCCAGGATCATCGATAATGCGCCCTTGGTCTGAGAGCCTCTTGAGACCATGACCGTAGCACTAAGGCCCATGGCTGCAAGCCAAAAGTATTCGAAGGTCGTAAAAGTGAAGGCAATTTCGGCCAGGAGCGGAGCAGAGGTCATGAGAATGATTGCTCCCATCAAGCCACCGATGGCTGAGAAGACGACATCCACACCCAAGACCATTTCAGCTTTGCCTTGTTTGGTCAGCTCAAAAGAATCCTGTGTGTAAGCTGCTGACGAAGGAGTCCCTGGAATCCGAACGAGGGCAGCAGGGATATCTCCAGCAAAGATGGCCATGGCTGACATGGTGACGATGGAGACCAATGCAGGAACTGGATCCATAAAAAAGGTGAACGGGATGAGGAGTGCTGCAGCCATCGTGGCAGTGAGACCAGGAACTGCTCCCACGAAGAGGCCATAGATGGCCGATATCATAATGACCAGGATCACTTTTGGATGGGCAAGCAATAATAGACCCTGAAGAACAAAATCCATAGAGATCACCATCCAAGGATCCCAATAGGAAGAGGGACCCTTAAGATCTTTGAAAACATCAGATTGATGAATAGGGTAATGGTGATGCTTGCGATTGTGCTTCTGAGGAGTGTCACACCCAGCATCTTCATGAGAACAAATAGGAGCACAGCACTCGTAATAAGAAAGCCAACAGAGTCGACCAAGATCACATAAACAGCCACGATTCCCAGAACCAACAAAGCGTTTAAAACCCTTTTGGAGCCTGAAACGATTTCTGCCTCGTTCTTTGATAACGGTTCCCGGGCCTTATAGATGAGTGTTCCACCAAAAGCAATGAAGAGGATAGCAAGAATATTTGGAAAGAGACCAGGACCTGGATGGCCTTTTTCAGGAGAGGGATAACTTATGGTCTGAGTGAAGATGAAAATACCCAGAGCAACAAATATACAACCAACGATGATATCGTTTCGTTTCATAATCTTCAAACGTAAGCGGGGCTCAGGATAACGATCTTATCCAAGAGCCCCGCTCATCAAAGAGTGTTTGCCTATCTATTTGACCAAACCGACTTCCTTCATGATGGCGCCCATCTCTTTGTCACCATCGGCCATGAACTTACCGTAGTCCACCGCGGGTTTCCAGATGATTCCAAAACCATTCTTGACCATAAAATCTTTGAACTCTGCACTTGCCACGGCCTTTTCGAGAGATTTCTCAAGAATCTTTACGACATCATCAGGTGTATCTTTGGGCACTCCAATTCCTCGCCATGCTCCCATAGACCACGGAATTCCCAATTCTCGCAAGGTTGGGACATCCGGAAAGATATCAGCACGCTTATCACCCATGATGGCCAGTGCCTTCACCTTCTTCGCCTCGATCATTGAACGGGCTTCTGGTAGGCTGCAGGTGACAACTTGAATCCCACCCGCAACCAGTTCTGCGAGGCCGGGTGCAGCCCCTTCACTCGGAACCCATGGAATGGCATCAATGGAAATCCCAGCTGCTTTCAACATTCCAGCACGGGCCAGGTCCCAGATCCCACCCTTTCCAGTGCCAGTGGCCTTCAACTTTCCTGGATTGGCCTTTGAGTGGTCGAGGAGCTCCTTCAGGGTCTTCCATGGTGCATCCTCACGGACATTGACTCCTGCTGGGTCGAAGTTGATCAATGCAACAGGTTTAAAATCTTTGTGGGTGACCTTGGCAAGCCCCATCCAGTGCATCATGGTAATCTCAACAGTGACAATGGTAATGGTGTGACCATCCGGTGCGGCCGTTGCACCTGCAGTATGGCCGACAGCGCCACCTCCTCCAGTTCGATTCACCACTGTGAAGGGCTGGCCCAAATCTTTCTCAAGAAGGACACCTAACATTCGGGCGACCCGGTCTGTTCCACCTCCAGCGCCCCATGGACAGATGAAACTGACGGGTCGGGTGGGATATTTGGTCTGGGCCTCTGAAATAGCCGAGAGGAGGCAGAGGCTCAAGATAGTTAGAATTGCCCCTGCAAAAATGATTTTTAATTTCTTAATTCTTCTCATTTTATGTCCCCCTTTCTTTTTTTGGAGATTTCGTGAGAATAACATCTATCATATGCCCAATGACCTGTCAAGGAGAGGTTAAAATCATCTCGCTGAGGCGTGTGCGGTAGTATTTGAAGTCTTTCCATGAAATATCGGGATGAACATGATGGTCGATATGAGGAATATATCCTCCGGATTTAAGCATGTATGGAACCTTTGAATTCAACTCTTCTTCGATCACTTTCTTTCCCTGCGCAATCTTCATCTTGTCGATCCCACCCAGAATCCCCAGTGGAGGATATTTTTGCCGATAAGAAACGATATCGTTACCAGCCTGCACCTCAAAAGGGAAGACGGCGGTGATACCTGATTCCAGGAAGAGGGGAATCAATTTCTCCACATTTCCATCCGTATCAACCAGGATGACCTTCACCCCCATATCCTTTAAAAAGGAGGTAACCCGCTGATAGGGTGGAAGCATAAAGTCTCGGTACATTTGTGGAGAGATGAGAGGACCTGAGCGATAAGCCATGTCCTCCCAGAAGTTCACACAATCGACCTGTATCTCTGAGAGTGCCTCCCCCCAGACTCGAATCCAGAAATCGGAAAGGTAATTCATGAAGTCTCCAACGAAGTGAGGATCATCGTAGAAATTTAGGAGGAGCCTTTCTTCCCCCATTAGAAATCGCAGCGTCCCATAGAAGCCGCATGGATAGCCACCAAGAGTCAGAGGATAATCTCTATTGGCATATCGTTTAATAAGCTCCTTCCAGTGAGGGGGGACCCGATCTTTGAGTGATGGCTTCATTCTTTCTTTGATCTCTTCGAAGCCCTCCCGGTCTTCAGCGGGCCACTGCAAAAATTGTGGCCTGGAGGCCTCTCTCTTATTCATCTTTTTCTTCATTCCGAATTCGTCCTGGAGGATGATATAGTCATCCGTCTCTTCAAAAACTTTTTTCTCAAACTGAGGTTGAAGCAGGGAATTGACGGGGAGGCAGACCATCCCGGAATCAAAACCGAAGTAGTCATGGACATCCACGTCACGTCTCCGATCGTAAAAGAAATCTTCATGTGGGGCATTCTCCCCTCTCACTCCTTCCCCCGGCTTTAATCCTATGGCGACATCTTGATGCTTAGGAAGTCCTTCTTGATACCAGCGATTGAGGGTATCCTTCCAGTAGCCCATCTCCCAAAAGAGGGTTCGATCCACCTTCTCAAAATTCATCACCGCCAAAAAACGTTCCCTTGCATTCATATTATTTTCTCCTGAAGGATTGAAAGGATTCAGAACTTCATTGCTCCTGTTATTATCCCTCGGATAAGGTTGAGGATGGCATCAGAGATGGCCCCCGTGCCTTGCGATGATTTCGTCAATAGAGTCCTCGTGAAATCCAGCAAGACGGGTAAGGGCATCGGCCCAGACATCTTTGTCTCCTTTTTCAATTTCGATGACCATTTCGAGGACATCCCGGATAGCTTCATTCGGGATGACTACTTGGCCATCGTTGTCTGCGATGATGAAGTCGCGGTCGCAAATGGTGACCGCTCCAATCTTGATTGGTTCTCCCACGCTCACGGCTTCCACCCGATAGGCCGAGTCCGTTGGAGCTGTGCCCGTGCCAAAGACAGGGAACTTCTCTCGTTCAAGAAGGGAACTGCGGATCTTTTTAATATTTTTCTCTGATGCTGCATTTCCTAAGGCCTTTTCCAGGGATCGACGGCTACGGGGATCAAAAGGTTCGTCGCGGAAATAGGAATTGATCTGGTCTGTATCACGGATGGGACCATTAATCACCGCACCTACCGCTCCATAGGAGAGCGATAGGGCTGTGAGAAGACCTCCCCATACGCCTCCCCACTTTCTTTCATTTTCTTCTTCAGT
>CAZFJD010000071.1:0-12154 GCA_964518775.1 uncultured Syntrophaceae bacterium | reverse complement strand
ATGAATCCATAAGCACAGCCGTGGTGTAGGCACCCACAGCCACGAATGCCTGGTGGCCCAGAGAGATCTGACCGGCATATCCGGTAAGGATGTTGAGGCCGAGAACGGCAATCAAAGCTATCCCGGTCAAGATCATGAAACCCAGAAAGTAAGAGCCGGCGAAAAGCGGCAAAACTGCCAAAAGAATCAAAAACCCTATGAGGCAGGCCCATTGAGGGTTAGTACGGACAATGGCCATGTCCTGTTCATACCGGACGTCAAAAATACCAGCTGGTCGTTCCATTTCTTCTCTACAGCCTCTCTATCCGTACCAATCCGAAGAGACCATACGGCTTGATGATCAAGATGAACAGTAAGACAATATAGGGTATCACATCGGCCAGAGCAGGGTTAAGGTAACCTGTCACTAATGATTGGAGCACACCTAATATCATACCCCCAACAATGGCTCCTGCAATGGAGTCAATGCCTCCAAGAAGCACTACAATTATTGCCCCAAGCAATGCCGTATACATGAGAAAGTGGACACCGCTGACAACGCCTAAGAAGAGACCAGCTATGATACTCAACAACCCAGCGAGTACCCAGCTAAGGCTGAAAACGGCCTTCACTGGCAGTCCAAGGCTCTGAGCAACCTGATGGTCCTCTGCCGTACCCCTCATCACCCTGCCCATCAGAGTTCGCCAGTAAAAGAAACTAAAGGCAGCAAAAGCCGCTACCGATACTCCGATGCCCCAAAGAAGCGCGTGGCTGATCACCACTCCACCCCACTTAACGGATTCACCGGGTAACTTCACCGGCAATTCATACCCAAAAGTTCCCCACATTAAAATGTTTATCCCCTCAATGACCTGGGCTAACATAATAGTCAGAAGCAATGCAGCGATTAGGGGTTGCCCAATCAATGGGCGCATGAGCAGCCTTTCAATACACAACCCAAGAACCGCTCCAAAGGCAAGCCCTGCTATCATTCCAGCCACAACTCCGAACTTCTCAACGAGGGTTACCAACATAAATGCCCCAAGGGTAACCATCCATCCCTGAGCAAAGTTAAATACTCTCGTAGATTTATAGATGATAACAATACCCAGGGCAATAAGCGTATACATACCGCCGAGAAACAACCCTCCGACAACGAACTGCAGAAATATAGCCATGTTGAGCGCTCCTATTCTGTCACATCAATTTTCCAGGTTTTGACTTGACTGCACTGGACCTTGATGTAATACTCACCTGGCCCTGCAAACGAGAGAGTCCCAGTCCCGGCGCCTACAGTGGACATCTCAATATACCTTTCTGTTTCCCCCCTGGGATAAACCGTAATACTCTGCCCACCTCCCTCAAACATCAAAGCCGTTACGGGTTCCATCGCATAATTAAGCTTGAAATTTTTCCCACGAATTTTGAAAGGCTTTGTAGTCATATCTGCGCTTCCGGTAAATGTAGCTGGCGATGTCAGCGGCTCGCTGACTCCTGTTCGGATCACCTCCACCCGCCAATTAGCAATGTTCCGGGCCGTAACCTTGATATAGTACCGACCCTTCCCCTTGTAAAGATAGGTGCTGCCACTGGCATCAAAGCGGGGGGTCTTCACCATTTCGATCCAATTGACCTTGTCTCCCTCCGGATAGACGTGCAGGACAAGGTTGGGCACTTTCTTCTCTTCAGCTTTGTATTCCCAATTGATCTGCCATTCCTTGGTGTTGATTTCAAAGGGCTCGCCGGTAAAGTCTTTGGAACCACTGAATTCGAGCCGCGCCAAGGGTGGGGGTACCGGTTTAAGCATGGCACAGGAAAACGCTCCCAATAACACAAGTAATGCGCAACTCACAAAAAACATCTTTCTCATCGCAGCCTCCTTTCTTTAGGGTTACCTGTTGAGATACCCGGCGCAACAACTATTGAACATCGGACACAGCCGCGCCACAACCAAACATCTGTTAACGATCTCACCGCCCACTTGGGTAGGATAGATCTGAAATAAAATTGCTGACCATTGTTTTGCTGTTTAAGTGCCCCTGAAATATATGCATAGGGGGACTTTTGGCCAAAAATCTTCTCATCAATTTCAGTTGAGATGCTTCACTCCTGAGAACCTAAAACAGACTTGTCGATCTCTTATAACAAAATTTTTAAAAACAATAAATCAAAATTTTGTTAAAAAAAGTCAAAAGGGGAGACTTGAATCTCAGATTGCTATTCTCTCGGCCAGTAGGAATTGAAGCGGGAAGTGTCAAAGGCGACCGGAAAACCGGGCCTGGTCACCGAGGCGGATCATACCGATTGGCGAAGCTACGCTCCCAGACAGGTAGAGAAATAGATTCAGACCTTTCTTGAAATCATAAAAGGAAAAGATTGAGTGTGATGGTTTAGTAAGCTCCTCGCTCACAGAGGGGCTTAAGGGGTACGTTTAGGTAAGATATGGCGCCAAAGAAACTTGATCCGGTTCATCCCCGGCCAATTTATGAAAATTCGGATTGACATTCCGAATTTTCATAATATAATGTAATCATGATTCAAAGACCTTCCTACATTGAGCAACTCTCAGCTTCGACAAGGCGCTCTCCAGTTACGACTCTCCTCGGCCCCCGTCAGTGTGGGAAGACAACTCTCGCTCGCATGTTTGCCGAAGGGAAAAAGGCCATTTATTTTGATCTCGAATCGCAACCGGACCTTCAACGACTCCAGAATCCGCAGCTTATGCTTGGCTCTTTACAAGGAATCGTCATCCTTGACGAGATCCAAAACATGCCTGAGCTTTTCAATGTTTTGCGCGTTCTCGTCGATCGTCCTAAGAGCCGGACGCGTTTTCTTGTCCTCGGCAGCGCATCACCCGGAATTATCAGAAATGTTTCTGAGACCCTTGCAGGCCGTGTGGAATTTATCGAACTCTCGGGTTTCGATGTGCGAGAGACCAGTGCAGATTCCTGGGAAAAACTATGGGTACGCGGGGGATTGCCCAGATCCTTCCTCGCCCGTTCCAATGGGGATAGCTTTGCTTGGCGCGAGGGTTTTATCCGAACCTTCCTGGAACGTGATATACCCCAACTGGGAGTCACGGTGCCCTCTGCTGCTATGCGCCGTTTCTGGACTATGTTGGCTCACTATCACGGTCAAACCTGGAATGCCTCGGAGTTGGCTCGCTCCATGGGTCTGTCTGACAAGACAGTACGTTCCTACCTTGATATTCTCACAGGTACCTTTATGATCCGGCAGCTCCAGCCGTGGCATGAAAATATCGCCAAGCGCCAGGTCAAAGCACCGAAGATTTACTTTCGTGATTCCGGTCTCCTTCATAGTTTACTTAGCCTAACTGACTTTCATAGCCTGTCCGGTCACCCACGTATGGGTGCATCCTGGGAGGGGTTTGTTCTGGAGCAGGTTCTGCAGATCTTAAAACCCTCTGAGGCGTTCTTCTGGTCGACCTATCAAGGCGCGGAAGTCGATCTTTTCTTTCTGAAGGGGGGACGCCGCTATGGCGTAGAGTTCAAATTCAACGAAGCGCCCAAAGTAACGAGATCCATACACGCAGCCCTTGAAACCTTAACTTTGGATCATCTCTGGGTCATCTACCCTGGCAAGCACAGATATCCTGTGTACGAAAAAATAACCGTCTGGCCCCTTCGTGATATCTCAAGTTTGCTGGATCAGATCGATTAAAAAACCATTAAAATCTGAGACCCACTTCAGATAGCAGGGAACATATTGAGTTTTTATGGCCCCATTCTTGTTAAGAAATGCTTCGTAGTTTCTTTACATAACGAACTCCTAAATTATAATTTCTTGTACCATAGAATACACTTAAAAAATAATGTTAGATGCTAAAAGTAAATCCAAGTATCATTTTGTCATTCGTATCGAGAATAGCGCGGGCGGTATTCCTAAAGTTGGAGGGATATTTTATTGAACGAACCGGATAACACAAAAGATACTAATCCGCTCGGAATGCGTGAAATCGGTCCTGCTGGCCCTTATGTTCTTCCCTCCCAGACTTGCTCAGAAAGACGCAAGGAATACTTCCTCCGCGCAAATAGGGTTCTTGGTACATATGCAACGATAACTGCCTATAGTGGCATTGGTGAAAACAATGTGAAGACCTCGGCTGAGAAAAACAAGATCAACGACGAGACTGATATTCGCATCAAAATGGGCTCATACACATTTTACAGTAAATATCGTTTGTTAAAAAAGATGTTCGGAAAAGCTGGTGCCCAATTAACTAATCAGGTGTTTCTGATGGTATATGGCAACTTCGAAGCTTACCTCGCCGACCTTGTCCAGGATTCCTTCGGTGTCCAAGGGGCGGAGGACTCTTTAGAAAAAGCGATATCCTTGATGGCAAGCACGAGATGGGAAGCGAAAATCAGCAAAATATCACAGAAGTGCGGTGTCCAATTAAGGAAAAGAGATTTCGTTACGGCATACAAAGGGATTGATATGGGCTTCATGGGGACGGCATACTCTGATCCCATAGAATTTCTCCAAAGTATGGCGGACCTTCGCCACAGATTTGTACATTCCGCTGGCCGTGTGGACAAAAACCTGCTGCGTGACTATCCAAGTTTGGGCCTCGTGGAAGGAGCGTTGATCGAATTACCATTTGGTCTACCCTACGAGGTCAATTTGTTTTTTGTCCCCATGACTGAATTGCTCGACAAGGCGTTCTGTGAAAAATTCGGCTGGGCAAGGCATACAGTGACGCCGGAGCATTTAACAGATATCTAATATTCTACCATCTAACGAATCAATCCAGCGGATGGCTGATAGCCACCGCTGATTTCAGTCGTTGAGTCTGAAATAATGGGGGACGTCCATAAAATCATAAAATTTTAAATTCACCGGCAACACGTTCTGCACCCTCAAAAAAAAGAAGAACGTTAATACGTTGAGTCCCCGATTAAGTTGACTGTTGTTGGAGGGGAAATCTCTTTGACTATTTGCTTTTGTTCTTTTTTCGCTCAAACTCTTTGAGTTTCCTGGGGGCTGCTTTCTGGATAATTTTTTCTGAGCTTCAAAATCTAACAGGAGAAAGAGTATCTACGGATTTCCTTGGGGCTCAGGACCGGCCCTTGTATTGCCGTACATTTAGCGCCTTCCATGTGAGGAGAGGATGACGTTTGATTCGGTCCTGCAGTCCAATATCATCGGTTAACAACGAAGGATTGATTTCGCCCTCGTCCAGTAGATGATTTAGAAATTCCAACTCACTCTTACTGAAAGGTAGTACGGTGGATAGCGCCTGACGACATTCATCGATGAGTGTGCGCCCGTATTGGCCTGGCTCTCCCTGCTCTGTTATTGTGCCAGCACGAAGCAGCGGAATAAGATGGGTTTCCAACTCATTGGCGTCGAAATCCACGTCTTCCACCGAGACGCTCCTCCAATCCATGCGGTTCATGGCGCCGTAAACGACAAAGGCAAGACGGAGCCGATTTCTGTCAAGCCCCTCGACTTGGAGAAGCCGATGGATGTCGAAAAGATCCCTTGCCTGTTTCCGCGATAGAAGCGCGGACAGTTTGCCTGCTGCAAGTTCGTGAATGTCCATCACTTCAATACCCGTAGCTCGCCAGGCTCCGATAATGTGTGAGTCCATAATTGTTGTCTGCCATAATGGGATGCGAAACATGAAATTAACGTCTACCTCAAGGTTGCCTGATCCTCCAGTAGCGCTCTGGTACCGGAGCGACCACTTGCACCCCGCGTGTTCATCCGATATGCGCCTGACCGTAAATCCTTCACGGGAAAATACGGCTTGGATGGCTTTGTCGATCTTAGGCCTTTCAGCAAGCATGATCTCCCGGTCTTCAGCTCCTATATAATTCAGATCGATGTCTACTGAAAGCCTTGGAACGTCGAAAACAAAGAGATTTTAGGCAGTTCCCCCCTTTAGGACCAGCTTTCCTTTAAGGAAAGGATGACTGCGGATGGCCTCGAGAAGGTTTAGAAGGTGGGCGACCTTTTCGAGCATATCCGGCCGAAAGCCGGTTGCTTCGGCTTCGGCAGACAGTTTCTCAAGAGAGATTATCATAATATCTCTTCCCAGGATCGCTCAAAAACTTCCCTGGGTACGACAAGGTTCCAACCCGTTGCCAGACGTCCGGCTTTTCTCTTGCCGCGTTCTAAGTAATGTGGCTGCCGTGGCCGAAGGTCGCGGAGTGGTTTGAGGTGGACGTCATCCACCATCAGGGTTTCGCGATGCTGCTCCAAAAAGAACCCTACTTTGGAAGCAGCAGTGGCATTCTCGAGCAGAAGAGCGTATTCAACCACCTTGTCGAGGTCAAAAAACTCGACCGATTCCAAGGATCGCCAGATCTCTTCCCAGCTACCTGAAAGGTGGGGTCGGTCCAGTACGTCAACGAGTGTTCTATCCAAACTTGTTACTCGGATCTTGAGGCTGGAGCGGTCCATTTCTAAAACACCGTAGTTTTCTTTCCCTTTACGCAGAAGCGTTTGGGGAAACTTCACTCCTCGGAGTAGCTGAGAACGAAAAGCCACAGGATGCAAGGGCCGGCTGGACAAGTATGTAAGATGTTGGTGTACCGAGTAAGCTTTTCCGTGGACTTCCAAAGCTGTGTGATATGCCAGAACGGCGTCCCGTGTCATCTTAGAGCACAGAAGAAAGGGATCGAAAGGATACGTCTCGGAGGTTGCACCTGGTGGAATGACGGCATAAAGCCCGCGGCGGACCCGGACCACCCGGCCTGTCTTGGTGTAGTAGGCCAGCAGAGACTCTTGGGTTCTCGGACCATATGTTCTACCCGATCCAAGGAACTCTGCTAACTCCTCATTCGTGAAGACCGGTCGCCTGTTAAAGAAATCTTCCACTTTCATCGTCCGCTCCCTTGACATTAAAACCAAAAACCCATAACTAATTTATGGGTTTCGTGATTAAATGTCAAGCGTTTTATCAAACAGTCTTGACAAAAATTTTCATAACCCATGTTTTTTTATGGGTTATTTGCATTGCAATCAAGAGAAAACCAGGAACAACCCCCTATTTCAAGAGCAGGGAGAAGGTGGAAGGCGTTAGCATTAATAGATAAACTCTAAAATTTCTTCCACAGGTTTTCGATCTTTCTGGGGGGATTCGTCAGGATAACCAACCGCAATAAGGCAGGTGAGAGAAAGATTCTTCGGTACGTTTAGTATTTTCTCAACCTCTATTTTGGCATGAAGCGGTGCAGCAAGCCAAACCGCTCCCAAATCCATCTGATGAAATACAAGCAGCATCGTCGTCACCGCAGCGGCTGCGCTCTGGATCGATGTGGGTGCTGTTCTCCGGAACGCCAAGATCTCTTTCGCTTCATGATCAAAGGACTCTCGGCTGATCAATACTTTATCCAATACGCTCTGATAGTCACTGCTAAACACGCCGATACAGGCTGGAGCATTTCTAAAAAAGGAGGCATTCTTTTGATACCGTTTGATATCCTCCTCCCACGTCATGGCTTCTGGCCACGAGGCAATCTTATCGATCACAGATTGAACCGCATCAGCCATTCTCTCAATGACCCCTTTATTCCTCACAACGATGAAATGCCAACCCTGATAATTGCCTCCGTTGGGTGCCCAGGTCGCCAATCCAACGGCCTTCTTTAATAACTCATCGGGAATCTCTTTCTCTTTCCATCTACGTATGGAGCGCCTTCCTTTAATCAAGTTCTCTAACTCTTCCATATCCATGCCTTCTCCTCCTCGTCATTCAATAATTCTCCGTCTCCCGGACGGGTGGGAGTGTTTCATACCCCTGAACGGTCAGGCCTGGAACCACCATCATCGTGGCAGTTCCATGAGCAATTAATTTTTCTCCCTCATCCCTGATGAGAGCTTCTCCCAGCGCAATGGTTTTACCCATCTTGATACATCGTCCCATCGCAGTGAGTTTCCCCCTCTGAACCGGTGCCAAATAGTTGACCTTTACCTCCACTGTTGTGAGCCCCATTCCTTTTTCCACTTGAGGGAATGCAGCCCAGAAGGCGGCTGCATCCACCATAGAGGCGATGGCTCCTCCGTGGACATTACCAAAGGGTTGAAGGTGTTTCTCTTCTAACTGCATTTCTAAAAGTGAAGACCCCCATTCAAGTTCTTTGATCTCCATGGAGAGGAGAGAGAAATAAGGACATCGGTTGACAAGATTGGCTACGACCTCTGTGTACCTGGGATTCAAATGAAACTCAGACATCGATCGATCTCCTCCGAATTTATCCAAAATACGGACCCATTAATTATTTTGTAAGGCAACCCATTGGGATCGCTTAAGCAAGGCCTGAGCCCTTGCCCCCCATTCAAATCCATTTTAGCGTTTGCCATGAGTTTCGCTACGTTCTTTCATGCCCTTCCTTGGTTCCCCTTAGCCATCTCTTCAAGGCCTTTCAACTTCGATACCTCCCCCAGGGCGATCAATGTATCCCCTGGTTTGATCGTACTTTTGAACGTTGGGTTGAATTTGGTATCGCCCGTTGCCTGTTTGATGGCAACAACGATCACCCCCAGTTCCCTTCCAATCCCGCACTCCTCTAGGGTGAGTCCGATTAGTTTGGAACCCTCCTGAATGGATATCTCTTGCATTTGTAATTCGATGTTTCCGCTTCTCGTGGCAAATTCGATAAAATCGACGACCGTAGGTTTCAGTACGGTGTGTGCCATCCTCAATCCACCGATGTGATAGGGCGAAACGACCTTTGTGGCACCTGCGCGAAGGAACTTCTGCTCCGAATCTTCCTCTGCTGCCCTGGCAACGATGAGAAGGTTGGGATTTAACCCTCTGGCACTTAAAACCACCAAGAGGTTCTCAGCATCCGTAGGCAGTACGGAGATCAGCCCTCTTGCCCTCTCGATCCCCGCCTCTCTCAGGATATTATCACGGGTGGCATCCCCTCTGAGGACAAGGACATCCTCCTTCTCTTCCAAACTCGCTGGAGTCTTCTCGATCACAACGAACTTCACACCCTCAGTCTGGAGTTCCCTGGAGATGATCCTTCCCATCCTGCCGTAGCCACAAATAATGTAATGGTCTCTTAATTCTTTGATTCTCTTTTCCAACTTTTTCCTCCCAAAGATCTCTCTAAGTTCACCCTCTAAAATAACTCTCGCACCGGTGCTGATGGCATAGAGCACCGTGCCCACACCACCGAAGATCAAAAAAATGGTGAACAATCTCCCTCTAAACGATAGCTCATGGACTTCACGAAAACCGACCGTTGCAAGGGTGATGATGGTCATGTAGATAGAATCAAAAAAGCCCCATCCTTCGATCACCATATACCCAGCCGTACCGAAGGCAATCACCAGAACGGTTAACGTCAAAACCTGAATCAGTTTCTTTCTAAGATCCCCCAAAGAACAAAATCCTCCCTAAAGAATCCTTCTGTCATTTGATCCGATATTGGCTGAAACTCGCTCTGCCATCTGGAAGAAGATCAATGCGAGTAGCACGTCCATCACGATCGATCCCAAGAGGCCCAGTGGGAGAAGGATAACCGAAGCAAAACAGACTCCAGTCGCAATGGAAGAATAGCAGAACGGTCTTAACCTCCCCCCGATCGGATCTCTCAGGTTCGTCAACTTGAAGCCAAACGCAATCAAAACGATACCGAAAACGATCAGGCCGATGAGATAAAGGATTCCAGTCATCTTCTCCAGAGGAAGAAACGTATCAGAGAGAATACTCGAGCCCACCAGGATCACGTTAATCCAGATCATCATCTTGATGTGCGTTTCCACAAGACCGAAATTGAACTGTTCCACCAGGAGCCTTCTCAGGGAATGCAAGATGTAAATGAAGATGAACAAGGAAATGAGGGACAAGATGGCCTCAACCGCCCGGACTTCTGGAACCTTCTTCGAAAACTCAATCATCACCTCCAGGATGACCATGGGGATCGTGATGACTGCACTCACGAAACAGGCCCAACCTGCCCTTTCCATATGCTTTGCTTCCATGACACTCTCCGTGATCCGATAGGCACGCCTGTGATTGGGATTTTAAGTAAGAAGAATCTACTAAAACCGAAGCAGCAGAGTCAATGAATATTTATCTCAGATTTTCGATTTGAGATTACAGATTGGAAACTGGAAAAAAATTAAAATCTTTGAGCATAACGTTGAGAAAGGTTAAAATATTTCTTGGCCCTCTGAAGGGCTTCCTTCTTCTCTTTCTCTGGGATATTCGGATCGTCCAGCCGGAAGCTCTCCACCTTTCCACGAACATAGGCTCGATAGCACTTATAAAAATCGAGAACCTTCATCAAATCCTGATCGCCCGATTTTCCAATATACGTCCGAATCAGATGTTCGGAAAGATCCTCCCTCCCATGGTAATCAAGATCCATCGCCAAAAAGGCAATATCCGCAGCCACATCGGTATATCGGAACCTCTCATTAAATTCGATGCAGTCGAAAATAGAGATTTCATCGCCCCAGAAGATATGCTCCAGTCGAAGGTCACCATGGCAGTCACGAATCCGATCGGCAGCAATCCTCCGATAGAATATTTCTACTTGGGCCCTGAGAAATTGGTTCGTCCTGTCCCGAATCTCGGTATAGGCATCCTTGCTGACCGTCAGATCAATATACTTTTCCGTCTGTTCGAAGTTCTCATCTGTATCCTGTTTGACCCGCTCCGGTTTCGCAAAACTCTTGATGACATCACTCGTCTCAGCAGTCGAATAGAAACGGGCCAGCTTCTCCGAGACTGCCTCGATCATCCTCGGCACCACCTGACCTCTCTCAAGCAATTTATCCATCAGAAACTCTTCGGGCATCTGTTTCATTCTTACGGCGTGCTCCACTACCTCCCCTGGTCCATCCAGTGAGATTTGATCGCCATGTTTTGTAATCTTGACAACCCCCAGGTAGATCTCTGGGGAGAGCCGTCGGTTCAATCTCACTTCTTCTTCACAAAAAAACTTCCTCTTTCCAAGGGAAGTGAAGTCCAAGAAGCCGAAGTCCACAGGCTTCTTCACCTTATACACATAATTCCCCGTAAAGAAAAGAAGGGAGATGTGGGTCTCAAAAAATCCCACCTTTTTAGGATGATCAGGATAGATTTCTGGATTGAGAAGCGCTTGTTGAAGAGAAGGGATATCCATGAACTTCATCAATGTCAAATGTCAAAGTTCAAATTCCAAATCAAATTCTAAATCCACATGTCAAAAATTGATGAATTCGTAAATAGTCTGAAAACACTCCTTTTTTTCATTCCGGCGAAAGCTGGAGTCCAGTTATTTCAGATGATTATAAGAACACTGGACTCCGGGTTCCACCGGATTGACGACTTTTGACCAAAGATTGGGGTTTTGAAATTTGACATTCATTTGACATTTGAACTTTGACATTTGGAATTTATTCATCATGCTTATCTTTCTTATCTCTTCTCGATCCTTTTGATCTTCCAATCCGGAAGGATATCATGTTCGGTGTCAATGGTCAGGTGGATGATTCGAAGAGTTTGAAACTGCTCTTTAAGATCGTCGATATCAACAGGCTGAAACAAAGCCTTATTATTCAGGTAAGCCTCCCTCGTTAAGGCATTCGATTCATAATTTTCCTTTGTCCTTTTTAGAATGCGTTCGATCGACTTCTCCTCTGTGCAAACGCATTCTGCAATCACAAAGGGGCGATTGGCCTCCATTGCCAATTCCGCAGCCCGCGACCTCAACTCCTGTGTGAAGAAAGTGGCATCCAAGATGAGGCCCCCTTTGGTCGTCTCCAAACTCTGCTTCGCCCTTCGAAACATCTCGTCGTAAACCCTTCTCCGATGACTTGGATCGGATGCCACCTTATTGTCGAAGATATCCAGCCCTTTCAAAACCTCGAGCCGAATCAAATCAGATCGAAGAGTTTCGAAACCCTTTATCTTAGCGATCTCTTCCGTCACTGGACTTTTCCAGCTGCCTGGGAGACCAACAGAAATGAGGAGGCTCCCTTCCGGTATTTCGGACTTAATCGCCTCCATAAAGTCTCTTGCCATAAATTCCCCCTGTCCTGAAAATGCCAAATGTCAAAGCCCAAAGTTCAAATGAAATCTAAAGGTCAAATGAGATGCCGAAATCCTTAGATCCTGAATTAAATTCAGGACCTGGTTCGGCATGACCAGGAATGTCATTCTGAACCTTGCCCTGAAACAAGTTCAGGGTCTTCGATTTCAGAATCC